>JAWOGM010000023.1:0-51196 GCA_046496795.1 Thermoplasmatota archaeon | reverse complement strand
TGTCTATGAAGTAGTTGACAACTCTATTGATGAAGCGCTTGCAGGGTACTGCACTCTCGTTAAAATAGTATTACACAAGAATGGATCAGTAACTGTTATTGACAACGGCAGAGGAATACCGGTTGACATCCATAAAAAATACAATAAACCAGGTGTAGAAATTGCATTAACCACGCTTCATGCTGGAGGGAAATTTGATGAACAAACCTACAAGGTCTCTGGAGGTTTACACGGGGTTGGTGTTTCCGTTGTCAATGGGCTTTCTCAATGGCTTGAGGTAAGAATAAGACGAAATGGAAAAGAATACAGACAAAGATATGAACGCGGAAAAGCAGTAACCGGCCTTGAAGAAATAGGTAAATCAACAGAACGAGGGACCACTGTTACCTTCTCACCGGATCCGAAAGTATTTGATACTTTAAATTTTAGCTACGAAACACTACTTAACCGTCTAAGGGAAATGGCATTTCTAAATGCAGGTCTTCAAATTGAAATATCTGAAGAAAACACAGGAAAAAAAGATATTTTTTGTTACAACGGCGGAGTAAGTGAATTTGTCTCATATATTAATCGAAATAAAACACCTCTGCACCCCCAACCCATTAATTTCCAAGCAGAAAAAGAAGGAGTTCAAATTGAAATTGCAATTCAATATACGGATGGATATACTGAAAACATTTTTACCTTTGTTAATAACATCAACACTCATGAAGGAGGTACACATCTCTACGGTTTTAAATCTGCATTGACAAGAACGCTCAATGATTATGGTAAAAAAAATGATATGTTTCCAACAGATGATTATAGTTTAACTGGTGAAGATTGTCGAGAGGGAATAACAGCTATTGTCTCATGTAAAGTTCATCGACCGCAGTTTGAAGGACAGACAAAAACTAAACTAGGCAACTCTGAAGTCAGAGGCATAGTCGAAAGCATCACAAATGACAAACTATCTGAGTTTTTTGAAGAAACACCAGCTGTCGCCCATGTAATTATTGATAAAGCTGTTCTTTCAAGTAAAGCACGAGAAGCAGCTCGAAAAGCCCGTGAGATGACACGCAGAAAAGGCATTCTTGAATCATCAGCCCTTCCAGGAAAACTAGCAGATTGCTCAAGCCGTGACCCCAGTAAATCGGAGGTTTATATTGTTGAAGGAGATAGCGCAGGTGGATGTTTTTCAGGTGACACAAAAATTGCTTTAGTTGATGGTCGAAATATAACATTTAAACAACTTGTTGAAGAAGACAAGCAAGGGAAGAGAAATTTCTGTTATACCATAAAAAAGGATGGAAGTATAGGTGTTGAAGAAATAAAAAATCCAAGAATTACAAAAAGAAATGCAGAGGTAATAAAAATCGTTCTTGATAATAAAGAAGAAATAATTTGTACTCAAGATCATCTTTTTATGACAAGAAATGGAGAATATAAACCAGCAAAGAACCTAACACAAAAAGATTCACTTATGCCACTTAGAAAACAAATCTCAAAATTAGGTAAAAGAATAACAATAAAAGGTTATGAATTAGTATATGACGTCAATGACCATAAATGGATATTTACACACATGTTATCAGATAAATGGAATCTGGATAACAAAGTCTATACGTTAGAGGACGGAGAGCACAGACACCATATTGATTTTAATAAAATTAACAACAATCACACTAATCTTACCAGAATGGATAAGAAAAAACATATACGCCATCATATAAATTTTGCTCATAAAACTATTCATTCCCCCGAAATTAAAGAAAAATGTAGAAAAATTAAACAGACAAAAGAGTTCAGAGAATATATAAGTATAAGGATAAAACATCCTAAAACAAGTAAATGTTTAAGTGAACAAGCAAATCAGCAGTGGCAAAATCCAAAATACAAAGAATTTATGAAAAATAAATACTTAGAATTTTATTATGCAAATAAAGAATATCGGAAAAAGTCATTGAAAAGATTAGATGATGAACAAAAAAAATATTGGGCTGATAAAGACAATAGAGAAAATCAATCAACTCGAATAATAAAAATTTATAAAACACATCCTGAGCAACGAAAATTACTATCAAAAATATCTAAAAAACAATGGGAAGACCAAAAATTAATAAAGTGGAGACAAAACAAAACAAACGAACAATGGACTGCTGAATTTAGAAAGAAAAGGATGGAGACATATAATAAAACATATTTTCAAAAGACAATAAAAGCATTACATGAGATTTTTGAAAAGCACAGAAATATTGATTTAGAAAAATATGATGATTTACGAAAGCAAAGAAATGACAAAACACTGCTAACGTTTAATACATTGCTAAACAGATTCTTTGCTGGAGATATTAATGCAGCCAAAGAAGCAGTACAAAACTATAACCATAAAATTATTGACATAGTAAAATTAGGTGAAAAAATAGATGTATACGATATCGAAGTTCCAAATACCCACAACTTTGCTTTAGCCAGTGGCGTTTTTGTGCATAACAGTGCAAAACAAGCAAGAGATAGGGAATTTCAAGCGATTCTTCCCTTACGTGGAAAGATACTCAATGTGGAAAAAGCACGGATGGATAGAATCATTAAAAGCCACGAAATCCTGGCTTTAATTACGGCGATAGGTACAAGTATTGGCGAAGAATTTGATATAAAAAAAGCACGGTATCATCGCATCATTATCATGACTGATGCTGATGTTGATGGTGAACATATTCGTACGCTTCTGCTTACATTTTTCTTCCGTTATATGCGCCCTATTATAGAAGAAGGATATCTATATATTGCACAGCCTCCTCTGTATAAACTATCAAAAGGAAAAACTGCCATCTATGCGTATTCTGAAGATGAACGAATGAAAAAAGTCAATGAACTTGGAGGAACAGGAGTCGGGATTCAGCGGTATAAAGGTCTTGGGGAAATGAATCCTTCTCAATTATGGGAAACCACCATGGATCCTGAGTCACGAATGATGTTTCAAGTAACCGTTGAAGATGCAGTTGAAGCTGATGAACTGTTTACAATTTTAATGGGTGAAAAAGTAGAACCTCGAAGAGAGTTTATTGAACAGCATGCAAAGGAAGTGACTAATTTAGATATTTAAGGTGATATTATGACTGATGAAGAAATTCCAAAAAAAGAATACATCCGAACACTTGAATCTGAGATGAAACGAGCATTCATAGATTACTCTATGAGTGTTATCATGAGCCGTGCGTTACCTGATGTACGAGATGGTTTAAAACCAGTTCATCGCCGTATTTTATATGCTATGAACGATATGGGGCTTACCAGTAGAAGTGCTTATAAGAAATCTGCAAGAGTGGTAGGAGAAACGTTAGGAAAATATCATCCACATGGCGATCAAGCAGTATATGATTCGATGGTTCGTATGGCGCAAGATTTTTCACTTCGTTATCCTCTAGTTGATGGTCAAGGTAATTTTGGTAGTATCGATGGAGATAGTGCTGCTGCTATGCGTTATTGTACAACAGGTGACACTCTTTTATTAACTGAAGAAGGCATGATAGAAATAAAAGACGTTTCTGATGAGATTGAAACAAATATTAACTTAAATATTATGAATTACAAACATGATGTTATTAAAGCATCTAAATTTTTTAATTCAGGAAAACATCCAACAATTCATTTGCAAACGTTACAAGGTTATGAGTTAGAAGGATCGTATAATCATCCAGTATTAACATGGGTAAATGATAATGGAATACCTCATATCAAATGGAAAGCATTGGAAGATATTTCAGAAAATGATTTTGTTGTCTTAAACAGAAAAACAAATTTATTTAACAAAAAAGATATTGATTTGCAGCAATATTTTCCAACCCCGAAAAATAATCAAATTAATTTTGATTTACCCAGAATGTTAAACGGTGATTTAGCATTTTTACTAGGTGCTCTTGTTTCTGAAGGTAGTTTTCATAACAATCAAATTTTGTTTAACAACACTGATGAAGAATTTTACAATCTTGTTAAAAAATCGATACTAAATCAATTTCAAAATATAAATTTATATGAAAGAAAGCTTAAAAAATGCAGGTGTAATGAATTAAGTATTTATCCCAAACAAATTGTTCAATTTATCGCCAATATGGGTTTAAAACCTGTAAAATCCGGTGAAAAAGAAATACCGTTTATCATTTTAAAGGCAAAGAAAGAACTTGTTGCTATTTTTCTAAGAGCATTATTTGTAGGCGATGGTTCTGTACGTTTAAAAACTGATAAAAGGCACGGAGGAAAAAGTATTGAATTAACGTATAATTCAAAAAGTAAAAAATTAATTTATCAGTTAAAAACACTGTTGTTAAATTTTGGTATTGTTACAACATTACCTTATGTAGATAAAAGAAATAATTGTTATAAATTGATTATTTCTGATATATCAAACATTAAGAGATTTAAAGAGGAGATAGGTTTTGCATGTTCTAAAAAATCCAATATTTTAGATAAAGTTACTTCAATTAATGCAGACCGAATGAGTAAGAATGATTATATCCCCTTTTTATCTGAGTATCTCCGTAATAAATATGATCATCAGGTTATTAAAAAATATAATTTTGATAGATATAACAAATTAAGAGAAAAATATGATATACTTGCAAATATTGTCGATTCCGTCGATAAAAAACTTCTCGATGAGTTATTAAAATACAACTATTTTTTCAATCAGGTAAAGTCAATAAAACCTACAACTAAAGAAAAAAATGTTTATTCTCTTAGGGTAGACAGCAATTGCCATTCTTATATAGCAAATGGTTTTACAAATCATAATACTGAATCAAGACTTGCAAAAATATCTGCTCTCATGCTTCAAGATATCGAAAAAGAAACTGTTGACTGGAGTGATAATTTTGATGGTAGTCTAAAAGAACCTGTTATGCTACCTGCAGTTATACCAAATCTTTTGATAAATGGTGCCTCAGGAATCGCAGTTGGAATGGCAACTAATATGGCCCCTCATAACATCAATGAAGTAATAGATGGAACAATACAAGTGATCAGAAATCCAGAGATAAGTACTGCCGATCTCATGGAAATAGTACATGGTCCTGATTTTCCAACTGGAGGGATTATATATGGTCGAGGAGGGATACTTCAAGCATATTCTGAAGGAAGAGGGCTTATCCGTGTTCGTGCAAAAACACATTATGAGGGAGATCAGAAAAAGAAAATAATTATCACAGAACTTCCCTATCAGGTTAACAAATCAAATCTTCTCAAAACAATTGCAGAACTTGTAAAAAACAAAAAAATAGAAGGGATAAGCGACCTGCGTGATGAATCAGATAGAGAGGGTATGCGCGTTGTAATCGAGCTAAAACGTGATGCAATAGAAGATGTAGTGCTTTCTCAGCTCTTCAAGCATACAGATATGCAGACGACTTTTGGAGTGAATAATCTCGCAATAGTAGATGGCGAACCCAGGACACTTACTCTCAAAGAAATGATTCAACATTTTATAGAATACCGTGTCTTAATAATTACACGTAGGACAAATTATGATTTAAAGAAAGCAGAAGAAAAAATGCATATTCTTGAAGGATTCATGATTGCTCTTAAAAACATTGATGAAGTAATAAAAATAATAAGAGGAAGTAAAACAGTTGATGAGGCAAAAGTGAAATTAATACAAAGATTTGAATTTACAGAGATACAAGTTAAAGCAATACTTGATTTAAGACTTCAAAAACTAACTGGGATGGAGATAGAAGGTGTTGAAACTGATTATATTGAAACTAAAAAATTAATTGAGCAACTGAACTGGCTTCTTTCTGATAAACAGCATATACTTGATGAAATTAAAAAAGAGCTTTTAGACATTAAAGAAAAATTTGGTGATGAGCGTCGAACTCAGATAGTTGAGGGGGAAATCGATATTGACATTGAGGATCTTATCCCTGAACATGACGTTGTCATTACAATTACAGAAACAGGATATATAAAACGCATTCCGACAGAAGCATATCGTACACAACGACGTGGAGGAAAAGGCATGATCGGAATGAAAACAAAAGAAGAAGATATATTGGTCGATTGCTTTACTACTTCAACACATGATTATATCATGTTTTTTACAAATCGAGGTAAAGTCTTCTGGCTAAAAGCATATAAAATCCCAGAAGGAGACCGGTATGCAAAAGGAAAAGCAATTATTAACCTTCTCCCAAGACTTGAAGAAGGAGAGACAATACAAGCCGCAATACCAATTAAGGATTTTGATGATGAACATTATCTTGTCTTTTCAACAAAAAATGGAATAGTTAAAAAAACCAAACTTTCTGCTTTTAGTAACATTCGAGTAAACGGAATAAAAGCTATAAATCTTGATGAAGATGACGAGCTTATCGGCATTAAACTTTCTGATGGAAATCAAACTATAATGATTTCTTCATCAAATGGCCAAGCATGTAGATTTTCAGAAAAAGAAATTAGATCTATGGGAAGAGCCACTCGAGGAGTTATTGGAATTAGATTGAAAAGTAAAGATGATTCAGTTGTTTCCATGGCTGTAGTCTCTGATGAAGGATCACTTCTCACCATTACTGAAAACGGTTTTGGAAAACGATCACCGATTCAAGAATACAGACAAACGCACCGTGGAAGTAAAGGAGTTCGAACGATTGTTACCAACAAAAGAAATGGAAAAGTACTATTTGTTAATGAAGTAAATGATGATGAAGAAATTATATTAACAACAAAACGAGGTATGACCGTTCGAATACCAATAAAAGACATACGAAGTCAAGGACGTAATACAATGGGCGTTCGAATCATGAGGCTTAATGAAGGAGATAAAGTTGTTTCCGTGACAAAAGTCATTAGAGAAGAAGAAACAGATGATCAAAATAATGGCAAAGAATGTGGTAATAACACAGAAAACCAAAACGACAACTAAATATCATTTTTCTTCATACTTTTTTTGCTTTCTACTAGGACATTCTGCATTAAGACATTGAACCGAGGGTTTTTTATTATTTACATCTATTGAAATAAGCGGTGCTTTACATTGATTGCAAATCTGCCTTGTGGGATTAATTTCTTTGTTTTTTGGAAGCGAGTATGTATTTTTACATCGAGGGAAATTAGTGCAACCAACAAAATGATCTCCACTTCTCGAAGTTCTGATAATCATATCCTTACCGCATTTAGGACAAGGTCCTATACTAAACGAAGGTTCATTACTCACTTTAGAACATTTAGGGTTAATACATATCTCCTTTTTTTTCTTATTTTTACTGCTGATTTCAATAAGTGGAGCATCACAAGTATCACATTTCTTTGTTGTCGGAATTATTTTAACTTTTTGTGGAAGAGGATATGTATTTCGACAGTCAGGAAAATTGCTACAACCTACAAAATTATTGCCGCTCCTGGAATTTCTAATTAACATATCTTTACCACACAGTGGGCAGACACCTATACGGTTTTGTTTTAAATGTGCTGTAGTGATGCTTTTCTTTATCTGATCTTTTTCGTTCTCTAATTCAATCATCACCTTGGATAACATTTTTCTTGATTCGCTAATTGTTTTTTCAAGAGACTTTTTTCCTTCCGATATGTCATTCATATCGTTTTCTAAAACAGCAGTCATCTTTGGTTTAACAACATCACATTCTGAAAGAGCGTCTATAACTGCAATAGCAATCGATGTTGGAACAAGATTAGAGCCTGTTATATATTTTCTTTGGTAGAGTTTATTAATAATTTCATGACGAGTAGATTTTGTTCCAAGCGAAAGTTGTTCCATTTTAGCAATAAGAGATCCTTGTGTATACCGCTGAGGAGGTTTGGTTTGGTCTTCCTTTAAAATAATCTTTGTAACAGAAATTATTTCACCTTCACTAAGCGAGGGGAGAGTTTTTCTTTTCTCCTTTATATACGTATAAATATTTTTCCAATGCGGCTCAACTAAACGATATCCCGTTGTCTTAAAATCTTCTCCTGAAATAGAAAGTATTGCATGAACGCTTTCTGATACAGCATCTTTGGCTAAAGTTGCTAAAAACCTTCGGCAGATAAGCTCATACACTTTCTCTTGTTCTAAAGATAGTTTTTTATTCATGGGCGCATCAACAGGATGGATAGGAGGATGGTCTGTTGTTTGTTTTTTACCCCTCGTAGGTCGGGGTCTTCCATTTGATAAGACCTCTGATGCTTCTTTAGAAAAGGCTGAATTTTTTAGCTTTTCTACAATCCCCTTGATATTAAGAGAAGAAGGATAGACCGTGTTGTCAGTTCTTGGATAAGACACCAGCCCTGCCATATATAATTCTTCAGCTATAGACATTGCTTTTGTCGCTGAAAGCCCAAGATATGAAACCGCTTGAAGGAAGGTGGTTGTATTAAAAGGAGGAGGAGGATATTCTTTCTCAATTTTTTTAGTGACTTCTTTTATTAAAGCTTTTTTTGCATCTTTTACTTTGTCATAGAGTTGTTGTGCATCCTGTTTATCCCATATCTGATCTTTACTATGAACAGCATCAAATAATTCGTCCTTTTTTAATCTGGCAATTATTTTCCAATATGTTTTTGGCTCAAATTGTTGAATTTCTTTTTCTCTTTGAACTAGAATTGCAAGAGTTGGGGATTGCACTCTTCCAATAGATAAAAAGTCTTTTCCCAAACGATTTGCAGTAAGAGAAATAAAACGCGTTAAAACCACACCCCATACAAGATCAATAATCTGACGTGCCTGGCCTGCATTTGAAAGATTATAATCAACTTCACTAAGTTTTTGAAAAGCGTTATGTATTTCATACCCTGTTATTGCACTAAATTTTGCTCTTTTTATTTTATCAATTTTTTTGTTAAAATCATGAATTAGTTCTATTGCTTCAACACCGATTAACTCGCCCTCTCGATCATAATCAGTTGCGATAATGAGTGAAGGATTAGTAGCAACCAAATCTTTAAGAGCTAAAGAAATACTTTTTTCACTTACGTTTTTACAAGGATCAATATTGATAAGTTCTATTGGAGAGACCGCCTGCCAGCCATTATATTTTTTAGGGTAATCAAGATTAATAATATGACCACGTAAGCCAATAACTTTCCATTGTTCATTATCTTTTACAAACTCATAAACAGGTGTTTTACCAATACGTTGACTTTTTATTTTTCCATTAGAAAGGATATATGCAATTCTATTAGCTGCAATATTTTTTTCACAAATAACTAGTTTCATTTCTATTCCATTTATTTGAGAAATCAACATAAAAAAACAATATAATTAGTTTGCGATATCAAAAATGAAGTCGAAAGTATTTATATAAAAAAAACAATCCCCTGAGAGATTACTATGAAAATTCAGATAATAATGGGTTCAAAATCAGATATGCCCGTCGCTGAGAAGGCTACAAAAATACTAGAAAAATTTACCGTTGACTATGAAATAACCGTTGCATCTGCACATAGAACTCCAGATGTTTTAAAAAAAATAGTGGAAACGTGCAAGGCTGATGTGTTTATTGGTATAGCAGGACTTGCTGCGGCACTTCCAGGGGCTATTGCATCTCATAGTCTAAAACCAGTTATAGGAGTTCCTGTAAGCGGAAAAATCAACTTAGATTCTATACTCTCAATCATCCAAATGCCCCCAGGCATACCTGTCGCAGCTGTTGGACTTGATCGTGGAGATAACGCAGCGTTACTTGCCTTGGAAATGCTTGCTATACACGATAATAAAATTGCAAAAGAAGTGCAAAATTATAGAAAAGAAATGAAAAAAAAGGCACTATCAAAATAGAGATGAACAATGGTTAATGCCCAACAATTTATCAAACAAACAATTACTCAGCTAAAAGAACAGATACAGGGTAAAACATTAATTGCTTTTTCAGGAGGAGTAGATAGTACCGTATGTGCATCTCTTGTTAACAAAGCAATTGGAGATAGCTTGATTGCTGTACATGTTAACACAGGATATATGAGAAAAAATGAATCAGAAAACGTAATAAAAATGATGAAATTAATGAATCTTAATTTTCGATATATCGATGCTAGCAATAAATTTTACAAAGCATTAAAAGACATAATAGATCCCGAACAAAAACGGAAGATCATCGGTAATCTTTTTATAGAATTGTTTGAAAAGGTGGCAGAGGAAGAAAACATTACCTATCTTGTTCAGGGGACAATAGCTCCCGATTGGATTGAATCTGGCGGAGATCTTCGCGATACCATTAAATCCCATCACAATGTTGGTGGACTTCCTGAGAAAATGAAATTAAAACTTGTTGAACCTTTAAGAGATCTTTATAAAGATGAGGTACGAGAGATTGCGCAAGCATTATCATTAGAAATATCTGAAAAACAGCCTTTCCCAGGACCCGGTCTAGCCATTCGAGTCATGGGAGAAGCAACAAAAGAGAGGGCAGATATCGTGCGTGAAGCATGCGATATCGTCGAAAAAGAAATTGAAAAAGCTGTACAAAAAAACATCATGACCTTGCCCTGGCAATATTTTGCTGTTCTCCTGCCTGTAAAAACAGTTGGTGTCCATGGCGATAAAAGAGCGTATGGCGACACCATAGTAATTCGAGCAGTATATAGTGAGGATGCAATGACCTGTGCATATAGTGATATACCTCATGATGTCCTTGATGCAATTTCAATAAAAATTACAAATAATCTTGGAAAATACATTAACCGGGTTGTCTATGATATAACAAACAAACCTCCGGGCACTGTTGAATGGGAATGAAATGGTTACAATTTATGTTGTTGATAATGGTGGCCAGTGGACTCATAAAGAATGGCGTATGCTTCGAGATCTTGAGATAGATACGAAAATAGTTTCAAATACAATACCATTATCATATCTTCTAGAGGAGAGTATTGATGGATTGGTGCTTTCAGGTGGCGCTCCAAGAATAGGGCTAGATGGAGCTCTTGGAAATGTTTCAGAATATTTAGAAAATGCTGAATTTCCCATACTTGGAATCTGTGCAGGCCATCAATACATGGCAAGATTTTTTGGTGGAACAGTAGCTCCTTCAAAAATACCTGAATTTGGAAAAACAGAGATAACAGTCCTTAAAAAAGATAGTTCTTTATTTGAAGGTGTTGCTGAAAAATCTATCGTATGGGAATCTCATAATGATGAAGTAGTTGTACTCCCAAAAGAATTTGATTTGCTTGCAAGCAGTGAAACATGTATGATTCAAGCGATAAGCCATAAGCAAAAACCTTTTTTTGGATTGCAATTCCATCCTGAAGTTAGGCATACACAATATGGAGAAATAATTTTTAAAAATTTTATCACAGTCTGTAAAAAATAGTGATTTTAATAAATGGAAAAGCGCAGGTTATTTCCATCTTTGATACATAGAGTGAGGTATTGCTAATTGATCAAAAATTTTTCCTACAATAAAGTCAATCATGTCGTTAATTGTTTTTGGATTATAATAAAACGCAGGCATCGCAGGTAATACAACCCCGCCAGCTTGTTTTACCGTTAACATGTTTTGTATACTAGCAAGATCAAGGGGGGTTTCGCGAAGTACAAGAATAAGCTTTCGACCTTCTTTTAAACAGCAACATGCTGCTCGAGAGCTTAACGTATCTCCATATCCATTTGCAATAGCAGATAATGTCTTCATGCTGCAAGGAGCTATAACCATAGCGTCCAAAGGAAATGACCCGCTGGCAGGGCCAGCAAATAAATCATTATTTTCATAAAAATAATCAGCTTTTTTCTTAAATGACTCGTAAAGTAGCTGTGTTTCGTGCTCTAAAATTTTTTTTCCACCTGAGGTAACTATCAAATGAACTTGTTGATTTTTATGTTTTAGCTCTTCAAGCAATCGAACTCCATAGAGACTGCCTGAAGCGCCCCCTATGCTTACAAGTATTTTCAGCGGATCACAACCTTGATTAATTTATCTACTTGAGACTAAAACAATACTATTTATTATTTACTGCTACGCACTTTTTTATTAATTCTTTTGAACACGATGCGATAACACTTGTTCTTTCATCAATGGAAAAATCCATATCAAGCTGTTTTCCCTTAATAGTTGTCACAAAACCTCCTGCCTCTCGCACAACAAGTGTTGAAGCAGCAATATCAATTACTCTCAAATATTTTTTTCCAACAACATACAAATCAATACCGCCTCGGGCAACCATACACATCTCAAGAGAAGCAGAACCATATGATCGTATCGTATTTTCTCTAGCAAAACAAAGAGTTGTTTTATCTGAATTTTTTCCCAAAGATAATGAAACAACCATCTCCTCAGCAGGAATCTCGCAGACATGAATTTGTTTACCATTAATAAAGGAACCATGTCCTTTCTCCGCGGTAAAAATATCACCGGTTGGTATATTTTTAACAATAGCATAGATAACATCATTGAGTTTTGAATTCCCAAGAGCAAGAGAAACAGAAAAAAAAGGAACTCCTCGATATGCATTACGTGTTCCATCGATTGGATCTAAAACAAAGGTATGTTTTCCTCCAAAATCTAAAAAACCTGCTTCTTCACTAAGTAGATTTACAGCAATAGGTGATTTTTTAATCATCCTAATAGCAACTTTCTCTGCCATATCATCGATATATGTCGTTGGTGTACCATCGGCACCTATGCCAACTACTTTACCTAGGCTAAAAAAATTTTTTGAATATTCACTTCGAATTTTTTTTGTTATTGCATCAACAAGTTTTTTAGAAAAAACCTTTAAATTTTCATCCATAGCAAGATTGTCAATACCAGAGATAATAAAAAGGTTATCTACAATATTTCAGAGAGATTTTTCTTTACATTATATTTATAATATCCAAACAAAGCAACAATGAAAACACCTAAAAATGATGAAAGAACAATAAAAAAAGGGTTTGGTGTATGGTCAAACATATATAAAGCAGGTTTTCGTAATGCACCAAGCATTAATCCCATTAAAAAAGAAAGAGAAATCAGTCTGTATTTTGTAATTAAGAATGATAAAATCCGTGAAAGCAGAAGAATACCAATAGCACCTCCGAAGACATATGCAATTGCAGGAAAAATACCTGAAAAATCAAATCTTGTAAACCCTCTTAATACATCTAACAAAAAGATATATTGGCCCAGCAGTAATAGAATAAATGCTCCTGAAATTCCAGGCAGAATCATTGCACAAATAGTAATAAAACCTGAGAAAAAAAGGACAGGTAAACTATGATTTGTTTGAATGCCTTCAAATCCTACAATAAAAAAACCAACAAAAAAACCAAAGATCAGAAAAAAAGGCATAGCTACAGTTATTTTACCAATAGAACGAAAGATCAAAAGTGAAGAGGCAAGTATTAAACCAAAAAAAAATGCGTATAAATAACTAGGATAATACTCAAATAAAGGTGAAATAATATTTGATATTACTAGAAAAGCAACTACAATGCCTAATATTAGAGGTATTAAAAATGAAAAATTAATAGATAAAAAGTTCTTTTTTGCCAAAGTAAAATATTTCCTTTGAATGAAACCTTTAAAAAAATAAGGTATAAACAACAAGTTCACTGATTTTATTGCATCGATAAGTTGTTCATATATGCCTGTGATAAGTGCAATAGTACCTCCAGAGATGCCTGGAATAATATCTGCAGCACCCATAAAAATACCTTTAAAAAAAAGGATGATAATTTCTGATGATTTTTTCGCTTGCTTGTTCAGATGTCCACCAAAATAACTGTATAAAAAAACCAATTATATAGTTACTTAGTTTTGATTGTTGACAAAAACATGTGTCCCCACACCTGGTTTTTCAACTAACTCAAAGTCATCAATAACTTGTTGCCCACGAATAAAAACAGAACTTGGAAAGATAGCAGGAAATCCCTCAAAAGGACTCCAACCGCATTTCGAATGAAGGTTCTCTGAAGTTATTTTTGTAGTATTTTTATAATCAACAATTATAAAATCTGCATCCTTTCCAATTTCAATCTTACCTTTAGGAAGATTCATGATTTTTGCCGGTCGCTCGCAGATAAGAGTTATAAGATTATTCATACTAAGAGCTCCTTGTTTTACTTTAGCTAAAAAAAGGGGATACATAGTCTCAACGCCAGGAATACCACAAGGAGCCACATCAAAGTCAACATTTTTCTCATCAAACGTATGTGGAGCATGATCTGACTCAATGATATCAATACCTCTGTTAGTAATACCGTGCCATAGAGTTTCTTTATCAAAATGTGAACGAATCGGAGGGTTCACCTTATACAAAGTCTCCTTCAATCGAATCGAATCTATATCAAAGAACAGATGATGAGGAGTTGTTCCGACACTAATATTATCTCTTCTATATCGCAAACGTTCAAAACCCTCACAAGATGATAAATGACAAATATGGATAGGTATGTTATATGTGCTACTCTTATTTAAAACATGGATAATTGCTTGCTCCTCACAGGACGATGGTCGGCAAGAGAGATGATCTTTTAAATTATATTCAGGTCTTCTATTTTTTTCTAGACATGTTTCATCCTCAGCATGAATAAGAACTGGTTTATTTATGGTTCTCATCTTCTGAAAAACATCTGATAAATAATTAGAGGGCAGCATCAATGAATCAGTAGTATTTCCTAAGAATATTTTAAAACCATTACAATATTTGCAGAGTTCATCAATATATTTTAGATTATTTGCTGTCAGACCTGCATATATTCCAAAGTCCGTATAGCTCTTCTTATCGGCAATAGTGATTTTTTGAATGATATTTCTTTTTGTCGTTGTTTGCGGAATTGTGTTTGGCATATCAAAAATGCAGGTGATTCCCCCATGAATTGCTGATTTTGATCCTGTTTGAAAATCTTCTTTATATGTATAGCCCGGATCACGAAAATGTACATGAATATCAATACCTCCAGGCAATATCAATTTGTTACCAAAAGTATGGTGATTGTCTGCTTTCAAAGTCTTTTTTATAGAAACTATTCTGCCATTATCTATACCAATACAACTCTGTTGAAAAGACCCATCAATAAATGCTTTTCCTTCAATTGTCAGATCCATTGATTGTTTTCTCCACAATCTCCCCATATGGTTTTATTTCTGAGAATATTTGACCACGAAATAAATATAATTTCAAATCCTTCTCAAGCCACGTATCAGAGGGCAACCCTGCTTTAACACAAGTATTAGCAATAAATTCCTCTTTATTCCATCCTTGTTCAACAGGAACCTGAGGCAATAGCAACCCAGAATACTGACCAAATTCAACAATAAGTCCATGAACACCAATTTCAATGCTTGATAAAATATTTTCTGGAGTGGAATTTAAAATAAGTTTAGGTTTTGTTAAAATCGTGACTTCTACAAGTATAGTATCAAGCTCATTTTTTGTTAAAGGCGGGAAACGAGGATCAGTAGTTACCATTTGACCCGCTCTAATAACTGCATCCTTTAGAGTGATAATCGGGTAAGGAATACCTATACATCCTCTCAAAAGGTGACCTGGTGTTGAGTGAATCGTAACAAAAACACCTCTTTTTTCTAAAAAAACTCCATCGAGATCAGAAGTCGCCAAATCGTGTTCCTCTAACTTATGTGTTATTGATTTTCTGGCTAAAAGAACTGCTTGTCTTCCCTCATTAAATTTTAACATACAATGTTGTATGAACAACATAATTAAAAAAAGTATGGATTGGAAGAAAGACCGTTCTCCTTTTCCAGCCCTAAAGAGTATTATTCTACTTCTCTAGCTAAAGCGATATCATAGCTAATTGAGACATCAGAATCTTTTACAATTAAAGATCCAGAGAAGGTGTAGATTACATCAACACCATTTTCTTTGACTTCTTGATTAATAGCAACAACATATGTCCCGGGCACAAGCTCTACTTTGAAATTACCAGTTTGATCTGATTGTGTGGTGGCAAAACGGGCCGTATTATTTGGTACTTCGTCATCTGGCAAGAAAGATATTGAGATATTTACAATGTTTTGATTGTTATACGTAGTTTTTCCTAATATTGAAGCTGTTTCTTTTTCAAGATTTATATCATACGTTTCAAATCCTTGTCCTTTTAATAGAGATAACTGCCCAGTATACAAATAAGACGCGGAAGATTCTGGATGAATAATATTAACGGAGACATTATACTTCCCTGGTTGAAGTTTAGCGACATAAAAACCATCCTCATCTGATGAAACGCGTACCTGTTGCGCAGTATTATTCTCAATAGAGAGATCAGGTGAAAATTGAATTTGAATATCTCCGATTAATTCTGATTGATGCAATGTTTTTCCACTAACTTCAATATTTGCATACCATATTGGAACATCCAATATTTTTGTTTCATTTTCATTAATCATTACGGGCTCCTCAATCTCATAATCTAGATGTCCGGTGGCCGTATTTGTTTTCGTAGCTTTAATAACGTACTGTCCTGGAGTTAATGATGAAAAAGCATACCTTCCGGTCTCATCAGTTTTCAAGGAGTCAACAGAGATTGTTGTCTCATCAAAAGTTGCATAAAGGATTTCAACATCCACATTGCCCATCTCTTCCCCAGCATCATATTCACCGTTCTCATTTATGTCAAAGTAAACAGTACCAGAAATATTAGCGGGTTTTGGTTTTGAAATATTAATACTATTTTGTCCAGAGAAAAGGAAGGCATAATCTTCATAAATTATAAATTCATCAAGAGAAGCCTGTATTAGATAGATACCTGGTCGTAGGTTAGTAATATTGTAATAACCGTTTTCATCAGTTTCTAATTCAAAAAAATCTCCATAAACCGATGGTTGACCAGTTTGAGGATCTGTTTCATCTATTTCATACAAAGCGATTTTTACATCTGATAATCCAATATCAATAGAACTATTATAGTTTCCACTTCCATCAATATCCTCAAAAACGTATCCATATAACGATGCAGGATCAATACTAATATTTATAGTTCTTTGAAAGTTTGATCCTTCTTTTCTCATTGCATCATCATCTGTAATAGGAGCTAGATTTGGGTTTGTTGTGCTGTTAAATGTAATTGTTTGCATTACAAAAGCATTTATTCCTAATTCAGGATATCTTCTAACTTCAAGTGTTATGTTACCACCAGGAGCAATTACGTTAAAACTCCCATTCTCAGCAATCATTTTATCATGATCGATAAGAAGTGCATCTCCATATAATGAAGTGCCTTTTCTCACCACTACCTCTGCATCAAATGGTTCGCCCATAACATCTACTCTTCCATCAAGTTTTGCTCCTTCCCAATATTGCGCAATTACCACTGCACTTCTGCCTGTCCCAAAATAAGGATAAGGAGAGATATATTCGGCAGTAAAATGTTTCATTCCCCAGCAAGGTAGTTGAGGAACCTGATTCTGAAGCTCAGCAGGAATGTTACCTATATATGTCCTATAAAACATTGTGTTGTAATAATCTGGTTTAAATTCAGAGGTTATATCCGTTATCGCAGTATACCGCAATTGATCTCTTGACATAGCGTTAAGTTCTTCAGCGGTCCATACTCCATCCGGTCCAGGAGTTCCATCAGGATTTATAGTATAGCCCTTGTATTTAATTTTAGTAAAATCATCCTCAGGATTATAAAATCTATCCGTTCCACCTGTTCGCAAGGCATTTAATACAAGGCTTTTATCTGATAGATATCCAAATATATTAAAAATATTCTCATCATATCCTTCTATGCCATAGTATCGTATGCTAAATCCAGTAACGTCCTGTAGCTCTCTATAAAGCACGGTTATTCGCTCGTCATCTAAAAGATCGTTAAGAAGAGAAGTAATATCATGATAATATGCATTTGCTGCATATTGTTCACCTACTACAAGCGTTCTACTTAACTCTTCATCGTATTCTGCACCGATTGGTGCATGATATGAAGGAGACTGTTCGGGATTCTCCATCCAGAAAACAACTCTATTTGAGTGTTCTTCACCTAAAAATTGTGTCAACACTTCTTTTGCATCATCTGACATTTGACCGTTATTATGTGCAATATTTCCTTCTAGTATACGGATAATAAATACTCCGACAGCCTCATGTTCACTAGTTGCCGTATGAAAATTAGATGCAGGAGGAATGCCTGACTGGAAATTATCTGCAACGACAGGATGATCACTGACAGCAACACCTTTAAACCCATAATCCCACCATGCCATAAAAGCAGGTCGTTGACTGGGTTCATCGATATGACTATTTTGATCATGTAACCATGAAAAGGCATCGATCCAGTAATACTCTTTATAATAGCTAGATCCAAAAGCTGATGAATGATCTTCGCCAAAGAAATCAATTTTCATTGTCCTTGTTCCATTTTTTGTTTCACCAAAAGGAATTGCTGCATCAAAAGCAAGAAATGCATTTGGCAAAATAATCATAATTACAAAAAGAATACCAACAATGTGATAGATTTTAATTCCTTTGCGTAGTCCCCTTAAACCCCCACCGGCATTTTTAATATTTTTAAACATCATTTTAAAATTAATTTTGCTTATGGAATACCAAGTAGTAAATCCTGCAAACAATGCAATTATTGGTACCATCTCATTTATAAAACGACCAGCAGTTGTAGTAAGCCAAAAGAAAATAACAAACATCACTAATAAAAATAAATAATCACGGCGTTTGTTTTTAACAATAAATTGATATAAAATAAATATAAAACCAAACCAAGCCAGCCAATAAATAACAGGACCATATGACATAATAGTTCGACTGATACCAAAAGTTGATGCCTCTGCAATAGTTCCTGATACTTTATTTCCGTACACCCCTTCACCAAAAATTACAGAAGAGAGTCTGCTAAGAGGAGATAAAAACGGAAACATTTCCCGCAATGGTTCAATGAAATACAAAACAAGGGCAGAAAAACCAGCAATAGTAAAAACAATAGGCATAGATACAAGCCAAGGAAGATTCATTTTTTTTAGAAGGAGTACAAAGAGAGCAAATACTGCAAAGCCAAACACAACAAAAAATTCAACATCTGTTGCAAGACCTCCATAAAAAGCTAGCCGCGTTGGCATGGATATAAGATACCCTGTTATCAGAACTACAGTTAAATTACGGAGGATGTTTCGATCGGTTTTGTTTGTAAAAATATCTACTAACGCTTGCACAATAGCATACCCAGCAATAACAACATAAAGAAATCTTGCTTCGGTCCATACTAATGATAAACCAGCAAGTGGAACTCCTGCCATAACTGAATAAAGTAGTGATTTGATGGAATCTTTCTCTGTTATCGCTTTTATTAGAAATAGAAAAGTAAGGAAATATAATAAAATGTTTAACGAATCGTGATCAAATAAGCCAAAGGCTGATCCATGACCGCCCCCTAGATGAACGGGGATTATTGCGCAAATCATTGCAGCAATAAGTCCTTCTTTTCTTCCGAATACCGTTTTTCCAATAAAATATACCGGAAAGACAAGAAGAGCGCCAAATAATGCTGGAACAAACTGCATTGCATACCCAACAGCGTCTATCTCATCCATAAAGGGCATTAGAAGCCTACTAAAACCAATAGCCGCCATATTTAACAATGGAGCCCTTCCGCCACCCAATCTGCCAAGCGGGTAATTAAGCAGAGGATCTAATTCGCCTCTATGATAAAAGGGATATCGTCCTGTCTCAAGTGTCTGTTCAACAAGTCTCATATTATAGTAAGGATCAGGTCCTGATAGGTAGAATCTTTCACTTAATCTATCTCCATCGGGATTTAAGGAAGCCTCAGAGACCATATTAAAGTATGAATTAAGTAATAATACCATAAAAAATATTCCGATTAGAGATATCGCCATCCATTGA
The DNA here is from genome assembly GCA_046496795.1 of Thermoplasmatota archaeon. Taxonomy (GTDB): domain Archaea; phylum Thermoplasmatota; class E2; order DHVEG-1; family DHVEG-1; genus JAUWYM01. The sequence goes on along the minus strand of JAWOGM010000023.1, from coordinate 31,432 downwards.
TTTTTAGATATTTTTATTTTTTTCTGAAAATTAGATTTTTTTCGTTCAACACTTGGTTTTTGTTCTTCAATCATCCGTCTTTGAGATCTTTTACGCATTATGTTCACCTAAGGACAAACAAAACCGTAAAACTATAGCCTTATAAATAACTATCTCCAAAGAGATTCCAATCATTATTGTAATAGTTTCAGTTTCAAGATATTTTTTGCAATACAAGGCGCTGTTTTTACTTTACTAAAATCGTTTTGAATTGTATCAGTAGAAATAATTTCATCACAACCTGAAGATAAAAGTTTATTTATAGCATCGCCAATAAATAAGCCATGAGTACATGCTACAGAAACTTTTTTTGCTCCTTGTTTTTTTAATTCCATAATAGATTTTGCCATTGTTCCACCTGTTGATATAATGTCGTCAAGTATCACAACATGTTTATTTTTTACATCAATTTTTTTTGGTTTGATAGTAATTGTTGTACCATCGATACGGGTTTTTTCCATATAATCATAATCGCATCCAATGATTTCTGCTGCATATTGGGAACTTTGCCTAGCGCCTTTGTCAGGAGCTAAAATAAAATCAACATTTTTTTCTTGAATATATTTTGCGATTTCACTAACTGCACTGCAGCCATAGGCAGGAACATTAAAAAAATCTAATAAATGTTGCTTATGAGGATCAATGGTAAGAATAGAATCAGCGCGTAAACTGACATGTTGAGCTAGAACTCTAGCGCTAATTGGTTCTCCCTTTTGAAATTGTTTATCCTGCCTGCTATATCCAAAGTACGGTATAACAATAATTATTTTTTCTGCACCAGCTTCACGTAAAGCATCTTGAATTAAAAGCAGTTCAACAATTTTTGTATCAGGATATGTAGTTTGTACAACAATAACGTTTTGACCTTTTACATCGTCAAGTACACGTATATAGAATTCTTCATCCGGAAATCTTTTCATTACTACGTTAAGTATTGGTTGTTTAAGTTCTAAGGAGAGGTCTTGTGCTATTTTTGATGCAGATGTTCCTCCAAGTATATACATAATTATTTCAGTAAGATAATTAGTCGTTATATTTTTAGATGTTTCGTAAGAAAGTTTTTATAATGGTTTACGCTTAGTTTCCCTTTGAAGGATGTTGGTGCAGTGGCAGTATATATAAATTTAAGGAGAGGCATAACCATCTTTGTACTTGTATGCTTAGTTATTTCAAACATATTTTCATTTTCTCTCTCTGCAAATGAAAATCCAGACAGTTTAGTTGATGCTGTATTTATCATTGAGTATTTTACGGGGACAAAGCTTTCTGTTACTGCATCAATGACTGCTCATAAATTAACCACTGATCGAGCATATACAGCATCAGAAATCGAAAGTGCCAGTGATCAAGAGATGGGTGCTCTTCGACATTCTCTTTATCTTCTATTACAAAATCAGGTTAATGAAATTTTTAAAGGGGCAGAACGAACAGGTTTCCAAATGCCTGTCTATAGCAACGGCATATTTAAAGAGGAGTTTACTGTTGATTTAACCTCAAAATTTTTTAATATAAATGAGTCAATCAACGCAGAGACATTAGTTAATGGAGCATTAGATTGTGGCGCAACAGTTACATATGCTTTCAATTTGGTCTCAGAACAAGGTTGGAATAATACATTCATCTTTGTTTTACCTGAATCAATGAATCTAAGCTCTGCAAACACAGACCAAGTAATAACAAAAGCACATAAAAAAGAGCTAACATGGAAAGTATTATGGACGGGGGCATTCTCCTCCCGACAAGCAGTTTTATCAACACGTCTTAGCAATCCTACAACCAAACATTCTAATGAAGAGGATATTTCTCTGGTTTTTTATTTAAATTCAAGAAATGTCAATAGTATTGGTTTTTCTACAGAGTTTATAATAGGAAAAGCAGATATAAGAGCATATGAGATAATACCCTCGTTTATTTCTGATTTTGATTTTATTCCTTCTGACGGGGTTCGTTTGCTTATACAAAATGATATGCTAAGTTGGCACGAATTTTACGAAGAAACAATTAAACCTATTGAGCAAAAATCAATATCTCTTATTGAAAGATCTTCGTTTAATCAGACATTAGAAATGGAATTTGAATGGGATGCAGATACGACAATAAACTGCTCTGTGCCATATAATATAACACACATGGACAGCAACCCGCCAATTTTTGCTGAATTGATATCTACTTCGCCAATAAATTTAGAAATCTGTGGCATTTCATCACGTGCATTTATCGGGCTGATTAATGCTGGAGCAAAAGCAAATATATCAAACGATGATATAAATTTTGGCGATAGATTAAACGAAATTGGTCTTCCCTTTCATATACATTTATATCTACCAACAGGAGTATACCTTGATGGAAATAACATTTTCCAATGGAATGAAAGTGTTTATCTTTTTGGCGATTTTCATTCAGATTTAAAACCGTCTCCTGAGTACTCGGAAGAAAAAATCAACACACATATTGAAATTGATATAATAAAAGTAGATTTAAATATTCCAAGTTTTTTTACTGGAAAAACAGAATTTACAGCAACTGCTTATGCCAAAGAGGAAACATCTCATTTCATACTTTCGTTACCAAGTAATTTCTCTTTACCTGATAAGATTGATCTATTGTTTTTAAATTCTGATGCCCTTCGGCTTTGCATCCAAGAAAATGTTTTTGGTAGAGAAGAAATAGATTCTTTTCTTTCAAACAAGAAAGAATTGTTTGAGCGGAAAATTTCATTTATTTTATCTCTTGAAAATATTAAAGGATTTATTAATCGAGAAGTCTTTACCCATTCACAGAATTGGGATGGTGATATTTCTAGTATGGATGCTTCATCACCAATAATAACTTCATTATACTCAAATAACTTGTATCCTATAAGTTTTAATTTATCGTTTTGGCCTCCTAAAGTGAATATCTCTAATCAAACCTTTATACTAAGCGGCTTACATAATCAAAGTGTTACCTATAAAATATTGTTTCCAAAAGGAATTTCTATTACAGCTACTGATTCAAAAGACAAACCAATTTTAAAGAAAACTACTGCCGAAGGAAGAGAATACATCGAGATTACATTTACCGCATCAGATGAGGAAAATATAATGGTAGTGACGTGTGCATTATCTGCTTCTTCTCTATATATGTTGGGACAATTTTTACCATGTATTTTAAGTTTTATTTTAGTGATAGTATTAATTGTACTTGTTTTATTATTTAAAAAGAAAAGAAAGGGCAGAACAGTAAAAATTAATAAGAAACCTGATTCCTCTGGTTATGAAGAGGAATCATATTACGTCTCCCCGCCCCCTTCTAAATAAAAAAATTTTTATTATTATATCATTTTATTTTAATTTTTAATGCCGTAGGCAATATTTTTAGAAACGACGGGTTTTTTTTAAGGAGTGGAAAAACAAGTTTTGAGGGAAAATCAATATCTCCATATTTGTTTAGGAGTTCAATATTTTTATGTTCTTTTAATTTTATAATGTATTTATCAATTTGTTTGTCATCTAATTTTTTATAAATCTTTCTAAACTTCATTCCAAATGTAAGTTCCCTACCAATCTCGTCTGTCCAACTTGTTTGATATTCTTTAAGGATCTGATCGCTAAAATCATTTTTTTTCAAAGCATTCAATGCAACATTAGAGCAATTCTTAGCAGAAACAAGACCAGTATAGATACCACCCCCTGATGTTGGTTTTACCTGGCCTGCAGCATCTCCAACAAGCAATATATTTGAAGATGTTGTCTTTTTTAATGGCCCCAAGGGTATCATTCCTCCACTAGAGGATAGTATTTTTGCGTCTTTTAATGTAGGCTGCTCTAGTAGATTTTGAAAGCATTTTTTAATTGAAAACCGAGATGCATCATCGACACAGAGACCTATTCTTGCTTTAGTGCCCTGTTTATTTATTGGTATAGCCCATGCAAAAAAACCAGGAGCCATATCCTTTCCCAAAAATATCTCCACAAAGTTGTGATCAAGAACGGTGTTTTCTACAAGTGCACCTATGCCTTTTAAATATTCTTTAGGTTTAGGAAAGTTAAAGATTTTACGTATTGTGGAATGAGGCCCATCAGCCCCTATAACTATTGACGATCGTAGTGCTGATTTTTGTTTTTTATTTTTTGTAGTAAGAGAGATACTATTTTTTTCTTTTTTTGCATCTATAACTTTAGTTTTTAATTGGAGATGGGCTCCTGCTTTTATTGCTTCATCTAATATCTTTTGATCAAATAATGGTCGATTAATTGCAACAGCATGTTTTTTATCACCTCCAATGGTTAAAATAACGCCAGACGGAGAATGTATATGAGCGCCTTTTATTGTGTTTTCAACAATTTGTGTATTTGAGAAAGGAACAATATCAAATACTCGAGGGCTTACCAACCCTGCACATTTAAGAGGTTTTCCTATAATTTCATGTTCCTCTAGTATAGCTATTGAATATTGTTTTTTTGCAAGGAATTTTGCTACAAATCCACCAACCGGGCCGCCGCCAACCACGACGACATCATAATTTTTCATATATATTAGAACCTGCATGCCTCAAAACATTTATAAAAAAAACGGTGATTCAGGGTCGTTATGTATATGATTATTATTTTTTTGTTTATGAATACATATTTTGGTAACCAATTTTTTTTTACTAAAAAAAATAAGAAAATAACTGATGAAGAAACAGAAGAACAACATGATGATATATTATGTAAGTTTGTTAAGGATGGATCTGGAAGAATTATTGGGGAGAGTCTTTCGATTGATAATGATGTGTTAATTATTAAATCAAAAGATCGTTTTCTTGGAGTGCCCTTAAAGCATATCCATTCATTGGAAAATACTCTCTTGGTGAAAGGTCTTATCGATTTAGATAAGGCGTACGAACTGGGAGAGACTTGGTTAAAAAATTCATTTTATAACAAAGAACCAGAACAATCAAAAGATAAGGAAAATACTGGTATATAGCAGAGGGTTGAACGATGGATTCTGAATATAAGATGGTTATTGTAACTAGGATAGATCTTTCTCTTTCTGTTGGAAAGATTGCTGTACAGGTTGCTCATGCTGCTGTTTCTTGCGCCTTATCAACAAAGAAAAATAATAAAAGATGGTTCTCTCATTGGCAGGCTACAGGAGCTAAAAAAGCTGTGGTTAAGGTGGATTGTTTAGAAGATTTTATATCTTTGAAAGCAAAGTCAGAAAAACTAAAAATTGCAACAGCAATGATTGAAGACGCGGGTCTTACTGAGATTCCTCAGGGAACAATAACTGTTTTGGGCATTGGACCTGCCCCAAGCAATATAATTGACCAGGTGACAGGATCTCTTCCGTTACTGTAAACTGATTTATTTTAATACTTAAAAAGATAGTAATATTAAATTAATCTGGTTTGTCCTTTAAGTTTAATACATGCAAATTCTTTAAACATCTCATCTTCCTGGATAACATTAAGTATTTCTCTTGGAGGAGACGACATCTGTATTTCTCTTGTACGCCCATGTCTACCTTTAGAAATAACTCGAGCGGTTATAATACCTAACATGTCCAACTCAGAAATAAGATCCGCTGTTCTTCTTTGTGTTAAACAGCTATAATGTGTTTTTTTGCATAAGTCTTTGTATATATCGTAGACCTCTCCAGTTGTCATTGATTGTTTAATTCCAGCTTTTTTATTTTGTTTATCGATATGAATAATTGAATAAATGATAAGTTTTGATTGATTTGGTAAGGTGCGTACAACTTCTATAATTCTATCTATTTCGATTTTATTTTGAGCTTGTTTGACATGGTTTCTGGTAATTTTTAGTTCGTTGTTTCTCTCCGCTATCTCAGCAGAAACTCTTAACAAATCCAATGCTCTTCGTGCATCTCCGTGCTCCTGAGCAGATAATGCTGCGCATAAAGGTATTACATCTTCATGAATGATCCCTGGTTTTAATGCAGTATCTACTCTGTTACGTAGAATATCCTGAAGTTGATCGGCATCATAGGGATAAAAAATCATATTTTCTTCCCCAAGGCTTGATTTAACTCTAGGGTCTAAAAATTCAGTGAATTTTAAATCATTTGATATTCCAATAACTGATACTCTTGCTTTTTCAAGATCGCTATTAATGCGAGATAAACTATAAAGTGCTTCATCTCCTTTTAATTTATCTATTTCATCAAGTACAATAACAGTTACGCATTTTTCTTTGTCCATCATTGATCTAACTTTTGAATATACCTCATCAGTAGGCCATCCTGTGAAGGGTATATGTTCATTCCATTCATCAATAAAATGATTTGCAATATTTTGTAAAATACGATATTGAGTATCAACAACCTCGCAATTAATATATATAAAATTGACTTTTCTGTTTGTTTCTTCTCCTTTTTTTAATAATTCTTTACCAACAAATTTTGATACCGCTGTTTTACCTGTTCCTGTTTTACCATAAATAAATACATTTGATGGTGTTTCTCCTCTTAATGCTGGAACTAATACTGATGCTAGATCATTTATTTCTCTTTCTCTATGTGGCAATATCTCTGGTGTGTAAGATGGACGCATTACTTCACGATTTGTGAATAATTCACGTGATTGCAATAGATGACCAAATATGTCTTGGCTAATGTTTTTTTGAATGATAAAAAGTCTCCTCTTTTCTTATGGTAAATAAAGTGGTAAGCAATTGATGTTTAATAAATTTTTTATATTTTTTTACATCTGTTGTTATCTGTTGGAAATAAAATACGGAGGGGGGTTGTTTTCGCATGGAAATTAACTTTTAATGTAATAATTATTTTATAATTTTTCTATATTTATATTTTTAAAAATGAAAATATTAAAATATTATAAATTCAATACCTATAAGGAAATACTACGTCTAGAATTTTTATTCAACAATTTCATCTACTAGCCAAAAATATTTCCACACGAAATAAAGGGGTCTGTGTCTCAAACCCAATCAATAATATTTTACACTACGTATTGTTAAAAATAAATAATAAAGATAAATAAAGAAAATAAAAAGAAATGTTATATTTCTATAACAAAGACAAAGCCATTGTTTTAATCTTAACTTCCCACTATAATAACATCTTTAACTGATTTTATTGAGTCAAAAGAAAACAACAAATGACCCATATTATCAAGATGATACAAGCGAGAATCGATATCTTCAGATGGCTCAACAAGTATATTTTTTAATGCACCTGTTCTCTCATCCACTAAAGAATTTTTTAAGATGCCAAGATATAGTCCTTCCTCACTCATAACGGTTTTCCCTCTGAGCTCACTTTCTAATACTTTCACTTTAGTTCCCTCCTTTTTTTATTTTCTATCAAATATTGAATGCTAAGTTCTTTTTTATCATTTTTGGCTATGCAACATCACTATCCTTTTTATCGTCTCGTAAAATATCCTGAGTACTGCTTTTTTTCAATCTTTTATAATGATTAATTAATTCACTAGTGATGGTGGGTGAAGATTCACTGAGTATTTTTTCAAAATGTTTTAAATTCACTTCTGTTGATTTAATATCTTCTCGTAGTGAAAGCATTGCAGCCTCTCTACAAATCCCCTCTATATCTGCCCCAGAATATCCTTCCGTTTTTTTAGCCAGATGTTCTAATGAAACATCTTTTGAAAGAGGCATCCCTTTCGTGTGTATTTTAAAGATTTCAAGTCTAGACAGATGATCAGGAGCAGGGGTTAATAATAAACGATCAAACCTTCCTGGTCGTAACAATGCCGTATCAATGATATCTGGTTTATTTGTCGCACCAATAACGACAACACCTTCCATACTCTCTAGGCCATCAATGCTTGTTAATATTTGATTGACAACACTTTCAGTAACATGAGATCCGCTATAATATCCTCTTCTAGGAGCGATTGAATCGATTTCATCAATAAAAATAATTGTTGGAGCGACCTGTTTGGCTTTTTTAAATAATTCACGGATAGCTTTTTCGCTTTCACCAACCCATTTGCTTAGCACTTCAGGCCCTTTAATTGATATAAAGTTTGCTTTTGATTCATTTGCTACTGCTTTTGCAAGTAACGTTTTTCCAGTTCCTGGAGGCCCATATAAGAGAATGCCTCTTGGGGCTTGAATTCCCATTCTCTTAAAAATTTCAGGTTGACTAAGAGGCCACTCTACAGCCTCTGTAAGATTTTGTTTAATTTCATCAAGACCACCAATATCCTCCCATGAAATTTTTGGAACCTCAATAAAAAATTCTCTGATTGCAGAAGGTTCAATTCCTCTATGAGCGCTTTTAAAATCGTCCATTACTACCTCCATTTTCTCTAACATTTCAACAGGTATTGGCTTTTCAAGATCGATATCAGGCAGATATCTTCGAAGAGCATTCATTGCAGCTTCACGAGCCAATGCTGCAAGATCGGCTCCAACATATCCATATGTTATTTCCGCGATTTCATCAAGAATTATTTCTTTACCAATCTTTTTTAAATAATTATCAGGTTTTTCCATTATTGAAGAAAGCCGCTCATTTATTTGCCGCTCAGTACCTAACTCAAGCTCTGCATCTTCTACATCAAAAGGAAGTATATTTGCTATTTCATCAGTTAATACCTTAATTAAATCTTCAAGAAATTCAATAGAAAGCTGCTCATGATATTTATTAAAAATAACCGTTAAATAGTCATTAACAACCGTTCTTTTGTCTTTCTCTTTAGATTTAGATATATTTCGTAGTAGATCACTTATTCTGGTTTTTTTAAGACCCTCCACAAGGATGTCGCACACTTCTGAATCATCAACTATTTTTCCAGGATATAACTTATCTAAATTTGCATTAATTGGCATACCCCTTGTGTGTATTAAAAGAATCTCCTTTCTGCCTTTTACATCGGGAACATCAATACGAATCTCTCTATCAAAACGACCTGGTCTACGTAAGGCTGGATCAAGAATATCTGGAATATTAGTTGCCCCGATAACAATGACTTTTCCTCTGCCTTTTAAACCATCCATCAGAGTTAACATCTGTGAAACGACACGGCGCTCTACTTCACCATGAACCTCGCTTCTTTTAGGTGCTATTGCATCAATTTCATCCAAAAAGATAATCGATGGAGCGTTTTTCTGGGCTTCCTCGAACACCTTCCTAAGATTCTCCTCGCTTTGACCATAAAACTTACTCATGATCTCTGGACCATTAATGGTATAAAAATTCGCTCCGGATTCATTTGCAACTGCTTTTGCTATAAGTGTTTTTCCTGTTCCTGGAGGTCCGTGAAGTAATACCCCTTTAGGCGGATCTATTCCAAGTCTGTTAAAAACTTCAGGATGCTTTAAAGGTAGCTCTATCATTTCTCTAACTTTTAGTATTTCATTGGTAAGCCCTCCGATATCTTCATAACTAACTCTTAGGCTTTCCTCTTCAGCTATTTCTGCAGGTTCCTCCTTTACTCGAAGAACCGTTCGTTCGTTTATTGAAACAACACCATTAGGATTTGTATCTGTGATAACAAAAGGAAGCGCATTTCCAAAAAAAGCAATGCCTGGTACCGTTATTTCATCGTTTTTCATAATTGGCCGTCTCAGGAGGTTTTTTCTAATGATAGCATCAATGCCCATACCAAATTCAATTCGCTGACCCTCTGGCATCAATGGAGCAAGAGTCACTTCCCGTGCTTCTTTTACCTCTGCTCTTCGTATTGTTACTCGATCTCCAAGACCTGTACCTGCATTTTTTCTTGTCAAATTATCGATACGGATGATATGTTTGCCTTCATCGGATGGATGAGCTCTCCAAACTGATGCTGCTGTTTTTTTTGAACCTTCAATTTCTATGATATCTCCTATTGATAAATCAAGATCAATTCTTGCTTGATGGTCAATACGTGCTCTTCCATATCCGATGTCTTGTTGAAATGCTTCTGATACTTTTAACCCGATTTCTTGTGGTATTGTAATCCCTCCACTTTATTATCAGATGTTGCAGAAGAAAAAGATTGTTATATATTTTTCTACGGATTTTGAGTAAAATCCTTACTATGCACACAATAATTTAATAAACCAAATCTATATTTAAAATTTTATATTATAATTGTTACTTAACTAATTTAAGGGGGAAATCAAAGTGAAAATAAAATTAAAATATTTTGTCGTAATTCTTTCTATTGTATGTATTCTCCTACTTTATTTTATTTCAACTTTACATCAACCAACATCTATCTCTTTATCTGAATTATCTTCATATGAAGGACATGAAGTTATTGTTCAAGGGATAGTAATAAACCACTACACCACACAATATGGCGGGCACATTATTTTTATTAAAGAATTTAATAATAATACTGCTTTTGAAGGAAAAATATTTGTTGAAGAGCAAACCACAGTCGAATATGGAGATAATATTCAAGCAACAGGAAAAGTTCAACAATATAGGGATAACTGGGAAGTTGTAGTAAATGATGCAAGACTTGTACAAATAATCCAAAAATGGGGTAATATCTCATTTCCCTTATGGCAGCTAGCTAAAAACCCTAAAAATTATGAAGGAATGACTGTAAACATCACTGGAATAATAGGACAAATCCATGAAACGTTTTTTTATTTAAACGACAACGAAAACCAACATTCACTTGTTGTAAATTATATCCCGGATAAATCCCATCATGTTTACCCTGGTAACAATGTTTATGTCCGAGGATTATTCTATTATGACGAAAGACATTTACAATTTGTTGTTACTGTCATTGGAGATAACCACATAATATCTTTTTTGGAAGCGGAGTAATGTATGTTAGATCTTGCATTGATAATAATATTTTGTCTGCTTGGAGTAATTATGGGAATAGCCACCGGGCTTCTCCCTGGATTACATGTTAATAACATTGCACTTATTTTATTATCTATTTCTGGATCAATTGTCGTGTTTTGTTCTCCATTGTTCTCATACGGTATTTCAGAACAATTTATTTATATATTAATTGGTGGATTTATCATAGCAGTCAGTGTTAGCCATACATTTCATGACTGTATCCCAACCACATTCATCGGTGCTCCGCAAGAAGATACGGCGTTATCAGTTCTTCCGGCACATGGGTTGTTATTAGAGGGCAATGGATACAAAGCAGTTGCTCTTTCTGCACTGGGAAGCTATGGGGCCATTGTCGTTTGCATTTTTACTCTTTACCTTATTCGTTTTATTGTTGGATCTCCCTTGTTTTTATATTCAACAATGAGAGAAATAATGGTGTGGATTCTAATTGCCATTTCATTATTAATGCTTGCCACAGAAAAAGCTAAGATTGAGGATTTTGGTACAAAAGGAATTCTCCCTTCAGTTTTAGGTATGCTGTTTGCAACATTTGTCTTTTTTCTCTCAGGTGTTTTTGGTCTGGTTATATTAGATTTTCCTCTTGAATCTCCCATAGGTTTTGATGCTCCTGTGTTATTTCCTGCATTAGCAGGGTTATTTGGTATGCCCACACTTATCAATTCATTGATGACAAAACCAGTGATACCTGACCAAAAAATTGAGAAACTTATTTTTGATAAAACAGAACAAAAATCATCAATGCTTTCAATCATAACCGGAAGCTTGGCAGGCGTTCTTGTCTCTATCATACCCGGCATTACTTCTGCTACCGGTACCATACTTGCAATGAATGCCCGAGAAGGGTCGGGAAATGAGCAAACAATAATTACCCTTTCTGCAGTAAACACAGCAAGTGCCTTCTCTGTTATTACTGTGTTATTTATTATACTGCGGCCAAGAAGTGGGGCAGCATTAGCAGTCCATGAACTTATAGCAGTTGAGGAATGGTTAGATCTATCGCTTCCAACAACACTTCTTTATCTCCTAATTTTCCTTATCCTTTCCGGCTCTCTATCTTATTTCTTTACCATTTTTATTGGTAAAGCATTTGCTAAAAAGTTTGCTAAAGCTCCATACTCCTTAATTGTAACGATGACAATCACAATGATTTCAATTCTTGTTTTTTTATTTACAGGTTTTATGGGATTATTTATTTTGTTCTCTGCTACATGTATTGGTTTTTTACCTGTCTTTTGGGGTATACGACGAAGCCATTGCATGGGATTACTTCTAATTCCAATTATTCTTTATTTCCTCTGAAGAATTGGTTTTCAATACTATTATAAAAAAAAGAAGAATCGACCCCATATTTATTTGCTATGTATAATGCAGCAACTTCTTCCATGATATTTTTTTCTTTTTTTTGTTGAATTATTTCATCTAAAATATCTTCACTTTTTTTACCGCTTTTTTTTGATATATACTCTACGTAATCAGAAAAAGTGTTTGATGCATGTTCTTTTATATCTATTTTTTTTTCTCTACTTTGTTGTGATATTGGATTAAATCCTGTTGGTATAGAGATTTTTTCAATATCAAAGGAGGGAGTTAATTTTTCATTTTTTTTTATGAGGATTTTTTCTTGTATGCACTCTTTTATAAATATTTTTGCTTGTTCTAATGAAAACCATCCTAATTCTAAGGAGAGGGGAAGATATATTTCCGATTCTTTTAAATTATTTTTTCCACTTCTTTTAAAAATAAATGATACAATGATTTTTTCTTCAGTACTCATTTTTTTTCACCTTTTTCCACGTAGTAAAATCTGTAATTACTGATGCCGCTCCTTTCTTTTTCCAATATGAAAAGTTTTTTTCATCTGGCTCGATAATGTTGACCTGATATTTTTCCATAACATTATTTATTACTAATGCGTCATTGTTTTTTTCAATTGATTGACTAGTATTGTCTGAATGAAGAATTACCCCGTCACTGTGGGATGATGCTGATATAGTGGATATGTCTGTGCTCTTATTAATGGTGAAATATTCATAAATTGGGTTTTCTATCACATTTTTTATTGATTCTATCTTTAGATATTCTATTAAGTTTTTTCTGATGGTTATGTTCAATACGCCGGCCATTACAATGTCAAAAATATCTCCAATAGAACGAGGGCCATAATCTACCCACAGTTTGTAATGAGAGGATATTCTTTGGTACGTACAAAAATTAGGTTTATTTTTTTCTATACCGTCGTAATCAATAAAATATACATTGGTTTCCTTTTCTATTGAGTTAATTATCTCTTGAGTAGATATCTGTTCTTTGTTAGTATTTGTATATATTTTCCTTTTTTTGAAATACAGCAGAGGAATAATCTTCATACAACGTGATATTGGTACTTTTAATAAAAAACTTTTCAGAGAATAATTCTTGTGCTGTTCTATTTTATATAGCAACTTATATAGTAACGTAGAAAGGTAAATTATTGATGTAAAACTATAACCCGACTGCACATATCCAAGTTATGTAACAGCTAAGTGTTAGTAGTTTCTATGTTCTGGCCGATGACACTCACATTCGATCCCTTATCACATCAGAGAAGCAAGTAAAACCTTTTATTATTCCAATAATGACTTGCATGGATTTATTCTAGAATTAACTGTTTTATTACTTCTTTTTTTTTATCATTAAAAGGGGCATAGGCTACGATAATCTATCCAAGCACGAGCAAGCGTAAGAAACAACTAAAAAATAAGAAGATACTCTTTTATCTTCCTAAACGTTGTTCTGTTTCTGCAATTTTGAGTTTTGTTTTTATAACAGTATCTGGGTTTAGTGAGATGCTGTCAATGCCGCATTCGACTAAGAATTCGGCAAACTCAGGAAAATCAGACGGAGCCTGACCACAAATACCAACTTTTCTTCTTGGCGTATGATTATGAGCAATATCAATAACTTGTTTAACAAGTCGTTTTACTGCATCATTTCGCTCGTCAAAGATATGCGCAACAAGATCAGAATCTCTGTCAAGTCCAAGAGTTAATTGAGTGAGATCATTTGATCCGATGCTGAATCCATCAAAGATTTCTGCAAATTGATCTGCAACAATCACATTAGATGGAATTTCGCACATAACATAGATTTGAAGATCGTTTTCTCCTTGTTTGAGTCCAAACTCTTCCATTACCTGTATTACTCTTTTGCCCTCGTCTGGTGTTCGACAAAACGGTATCATGGGTATTATATTTTTTAATCCCATTTCATCTCTTGCTTTCTTGAGTGCTTTGCATTCAAGTGCAAAAGCTGATTTGAATTTCTCATCGTAATATCGTGATGCTCCTCTCCACCCAATCATTGGATTGTGTTCTTGGGGTTCGTATAAAAACCCTCCAACAAGATTTGCATATTCATTAGTTTTAAAATCTGACATTCGTACGACAACATCATTTGGATAAAAACCTGCAGCAATTTTTGCTATTCCTCGTGCAAGAGTATCAACAAAAAAATCTATTTTATTGTCAAATCCCATACTTTTTTTGTCAATCTCATCGATCACTTTTGCAATCTTTGAATCCGTTTTTGCTTTTTGTTTTAACTGTTCATAATTAACAAGAGCAAGTGGATGGATACCAATATGAGAGTTAATGATAAATTCTTCACGGGCTAAACCAACACCATCGTTTGGTATTTGTCCTTGTTGAAATGCTTTCTCTGGAACTCCTACATTCATCATGATCTGTGTTGTTGTATTGGGTAGATTATCCAGTTTTAATTCATCAACTCTATATTTTAGCATTCCTTCATAAATAATACCAACGCCTTCAGAGCAGTCAACAGTTACTTTTTTACCGTTAGATATTTTTTCTGTACCGCTACCGGTACCAATGACGCAGGGAATACCAAGTTCACGTGAAATGATAGCAGCATGGCAGGTTCTTCCCCCTCTGTTTGTTACAATAGCACTAGCGATTTTCATGATGGGTTCCCAATCAGGATCGGTCATGTCTGTAACAAGAACCTGGCCTTTTTTGAATTTTCCAATATCCTTGGCATCTGCAATAACATTGACCTCTCCTTGTCCTATCTTACTGCCAACACCTTCTCCCTGAACAAGTATTGGTCCTTTCTCCTCTAAAACATAGGTTTTAATTATTGCTGAATCTTTCTGTGAATGGACTGTTTCTGGTCTTGCCTGAACAATATAGAGCTCACCAGTTTGCCCATCTTTAGCCCATTCGATATCCATTGGCTTTTTATAATGCTCTTCAATGACTTGAGCCCAGTACGCTAGTTTTAATGCTTCATCATCACTGATTGCAAATTTGTTTTTATCTTCTTCACTAACTTTCTCCTGTTTTGTTCCTTTTTCACCATAAATCATACGTTTTTCTTTTGACCCAAGTTTTTTTTCTAGGATGGGTCTAAGTCCAGGATGAAGAGTTGGTTTGAATATATAGTACTGATCTGGATTAACTGCTCCTTGAACTACGTTCTCACCAAGTCCATATGCGCCGGTGAGATAGACGGCATCTCGAAAACCACTTTCAGTATCAATTGAGAACATGACACCAGAAGAGGCAAGGTCAGATCGAACCATTTTTTGAACACCTACAGATAAGTATACACTGAAATGATCAAACCCCTTATCTGTTCGATAGGAAATTGCTCTATTTGTAAACAAAGAAGCAAAACAGTCTCTAACTCGTTCTAATAGCTCATCTTCTCCTTTGACATTTAAGTATGTTTCTTGCTGTCCAGCAAAGCTTGCGTCAGGTAAATCTTCTGCTGTAGCACTACTTCGTACGGCGACATCAACGTTTTTACCATAACGCTGCTCCATGTTTCTATATTCCTGACGGATTTTTTCTTCTAAATCTTTAGGAAGAGGCGTATTTTTTATTAAATTTCTAATTTTTCCCCCTCTTTCTGCAATATTTTTAACATCATGAGTGTCTAGATCTGAGAGTATTTCTTTTATTTTTTTGTCAATACCCGCTTCCTCTATCAAGTATCTGTATGCAGCTGCGGTGACTGCAAAACCAGAAGGAACATTTATTCCTTTATCGCTCAGTGCTCTAATCATTTCTCCTAATGAAGCATTTTTTCCGCCAACAGACGGAACATCTTCAATTCGTAGATCTTCAAACCATTTTACAAATTCTTCAGTCACGAGAATCTCTCCTTTCATTTTATTAGGTTAACCATTACGTACATATAAATCCTTTTTTAATAGACTCTCTCATTATCAAAATATAGTATTGTAAGTAATTGTATAATTTAATCTTCTAAAAAAACAGCGGCTGCAACTACAGTTGTCCATAAACCGTTTTTATCTGCCCTTGCAGTTTGGGTGATACTTTGTGTTCGCACGATACGTCCGCTCATTTTATATTCCTGTTTTCGTTCATCCCAGGCCTTGTCTGGATTGAAATCTAAACCTAGGGTTGTAGCAAGCATTGTTGCTGCAAGATCCTCAGCATGATCACTTGAAATCTTATTTGTTTCACCAAAACTGTGATGCTCTGAAATATATCCATAGCTCTCTTTTTCTTTTGGTATTGCTACACCTATGGATGCTCCTATTATGCGGTTAGGCTCATTTGTTTTATTGCGGGACATGACGCAATGAGTTATCTGCCCGGGTTGCAGACAGGATGCTCCTTTTTTTCTAGTTAGTATCTTGCAGTTTGGTGGAATAATACTTGAGACATTTACCAAATTACATTGCTCGATATCTGCATCACGTAACGCAAGCTCAAATGATTGTAATTCATGTTTGTGTATGCCAACGCCTTTTGTAAAAAATACTTTTTTTGGAACCATCTCTCTGAGATATGTGCCTTTATTTTATAAATTTACCTAGTACGTATACTCTTGTATTAATCGTCATCTTCTTTTAAAGACATCTGTTTTTTTAAGAGATCTCTCATCTGCTTTTGAACATCGATTTGTTCTTTTTGCTGGTTAATGTTTTCCTTTTGAAGAGTGACCTGCTCTTGTTGATATGCCGTTATAACGCTATTTTGAACAAATCCTTCTATAATTTTTTTTATTTCTTTATAGGGGCATACTCCGTGAAGTTCGTAATAGCTCCGAGTACGTGGTGTTTGTACCTCTCTTCCTCCTCCGACCAAACCAAAAAACTTGGCTTTTTTTCCACCGAATTGCAATCCTCCTGCGGCAAGTGATTTGTCGCTTCCAAGACCAAATCCAGACTGACTGACAGGAGTTATGGTGCCAAAACCAAATATCTGTCCAAGAATCCCTTGTTCTGTATTTATGTCTGATATCTTATCATATCGGAGAGTTCGTTCTCTTTTAGTAAATACTCCTCCACTAAAAATAATACGAAGATTTGTAATAATGTATTTATGAGATCTACGATATAATTCAACCATTAAAAATCCAACAATTGAAATGGCTATAGAATAAAACGGAATAAAAACACCAGACTCTCCTACCCCATCTTGTGACCAGATAAGAAATAATCCAAGGGAAAAAATACCAAGATACATAAAGAAAAGACTCCATCGAATCGTTAATAGTGCCGCAATCACTCCTACCAGTAGAAGAACCATTCCCCAAACAAGTATCGTGTACCATTGGTTGCCTGCAAGAAGTTCTCTATGCTCTGAGAAATTAGCCAACCAACCAATAAGAATGCCCCAGATGATTACAAATAAACATAACGACTGCAATTTCATAAACGAAAGTGGATGCGGAGAAAGCATCCTTTCTATCTGTTCATTTTTTAATGATTCGTCTTGCTCCATCCTCAACCTTCCTTTGTCTCATCTTTGGCGAGGTTTTAAATGTATTGGTCTTATAATAAAGTAACACCACTATAATAATACTTGTTGAGAGTATCATTATTAGCAACGATACTGTTTTATCAGCATTTGTTGGAAAAAATAAAAAAATAACCCGTGAAAGAATATATGAACAAATAAGGATGAGTGCTGGAATAAATTTCCAATAGCTTGGTATTTTGTCAGTTGTTTTAATATACAATATTATCAAATGAGCAATACAAAGAGATACAATTGCAATAATAGACAACCATCCAAAAATCGTAAAGAGGGCCATATGCCAGTTTTGATTGAGAAGCAATGAAATATAAAAAATGATATAGGCAAACAGAAACAATAAAAAAATATACAGAGGTTTTGAAAAAATATGTGATTTAATATTTGAGAGATCATAGATCATGTCAACTTTTCTACGTTTATCTTCACCAATATAGCTTGGTCTTATGCCCATGCCAAGAAAGATAAGTAGTAATAAAAAACCCAGATGAGCAGGATGTGCAAGATCAATTGCTGCAAGAAAGGAAAAAAAACCTTGAGAAAATTTGTATATATTACTACCAAATACTTGCATTCCTGATGCAAAAGAATAATATGTCCCTGTAGAGAAATTGAAGGCTGACGAATCCATTAAAAAAAACAGGCAAATAAGCAGAAGAATAGCAGGTAGAAAAAAAGGACCTATAAATAAAAATGAGTTTGAAATCCATTCAAATATCCCTTTTTTTTCTTTTTTTGGTTTTACTTTTCCATCATAGATGTTAATTTTAAAATGTGATATCCCACTCATTGTTGCGGTATATCCAACTGCATGACACAGTGTTTGGAAAAGTATTCCAGTAAAATTTGTAAAATGACATAAAGGCATATGATTCTTTTTTATTTTTGAAAGATAATATTTATAGCTTTCAATAAATATTATTTGAATAAACCAAAAGAGCATCACTCCAAGTAAAGGAGCTAATGGTGCAAAAAGTAACACATCAACAGCTGAAATCTCCATCTCTCTTCACATACGGTAGCTAACATTGGATATAAAATATTTTGTAAATATGATTTTTATAAATATCCTTCATTAGCTTTGAAAATAATTATATAAAATAAAAAATTACAAACCATAGATAAATTGAATATAGTCACACAATTTTTCAATTATATTACTATCCACTCACATACAAATACTGATGATACTCGATAAATCAGTAACTTTTTATGGTATAAACTATTTACAACAAATAATGTGTATCACTCATGATTAATATTATTTTAATGCTGCTTTTGATTTTAGTAATCGCTCGGCTTTTTGGTGAATTATTTGAACGGAAACGGTTACCTGTTATCGTAGGGGAGATAATGGCAGGTATACTTATAGGACCTGCAGTATTGGGCTTAGTAGAACCAGGACCATTGTTCAATATTATTGTAGATTTGGCTCTGTTTTTTATAATATTTACAACTGGTTTAGAATTTTCCTTAAGCCATGTAAAAAGAGATATTCGTCCAAGTTTATATATTGCCTTTGTCGGCAATGGAATGGCTTTCCTAGCAGGAATCGTCATTTCTTTAGCTCTTGGTTTTGAAATGGTAGAAGCATTGTTTATAAGCTGTGTATTTTCCCTTACTGCACTTCCTGTTGCTTTACGAGTTCTTACGGATCTAAAATTGAACAACACTCGTTTCGGCCATCTTGTTATCTCATCGTCAATTTTGGATGATTTGTTTAGTATTATATTATTATCTCTTATTATACCTCTTGCTCTAGCAGAGACATACACTATTAATGCTATCGTTAATATAATATTGAAAATGTCATTATTTCTTATCATCATCTATCTAATTAACCGTTTCTTTAAATGGAGGCACGAATTACCAACTCATTATATTAAACACTATATACGTAAACTTCATAGTCGTGAGATTGAGTTCACCATAATCCTTCTCATGGGACTAGGCCTAGCGTTTCTTGGAGAAATAATGGGTGTTACCTTTATCATTGGTGCGTTTTATGCTGGTGCAATAATCAGCGAACGAGTAGTTGGCGAACGGGTCTTTAATAAGACAAATTCTGTTCTAAACACGATAAGCTTTGGATTTTTTGGCCCATTATTCTTTGCGTATATCGGCATGAATTTTATAAGAAGAGAATTCTGGTTTGAATCTACAATTAGCGAGATTTTATTATTCCTGTTTATGGGAGGAATATTTATTTTATTTGCCTTCATTGGTAAAGCTGGGGGAGTATATTTTGGTGCCCGTATCTCAAAAATAAAAAGTAAAACTGCAGCGACAATTGGAACCGCTATGAACGCTCGAGGATTGATGGGGCTTGTCATTGCAGGATATGGTTTTGAGATGGGCATTATAAGTGACAGAACTCTTTCGCTGTTAATTATTATGAGTGTTGTTACGACGCTTATTACTCCGTTGTTTCTTAAAAAGAAACTTAAAAAAGATATAACTAGTATATATCTAGAGGAGAAACCCGACGTACTTACAAAATAACACATAAAATTAATAGTGTTATTCAATAAAAGGAAAAAAACATGTTCTATTATTTTATAAAAAAATTAAAAAATATTATTAAATTTTTAGTAATGGTCCTCAACGACATAAGCTTTGTTTATTTTATTGATCTCTTATTTTTTCGTTAAAATCGGAAAACTAAATCAATCAGTTACACAGAACTATGTACAAAAGTATCGTGCTCATGCTCTTTATCAGATAAAACTTTACTAGACTTATACTACAGTAAGAATAATTTCTTTACCAGTATTGTCATATGCTTTCCATGATTTACCACTATACGGCATTGCAGCGATGATATGAACTTTTCCATATCCATAAAAAAGCTGAAGATCAGCATCAGATGGTCGTGCAAGAGGAGATGGATGACTATGAACTGTTCCAATGATGCTGAAATCTATCGGACGCATATGCATTTGAAATATTGCATGAGAATCACCTGAAATAGTTCCAGGGATGATGACCACCTCTGAAATAGTATCTTTATTCTCATCATCAACTCGTAATAGACCAGCAAACTCATGGGGAAAATTTGATTTAGAACATTCAAAAATTAAATTCAAACACTCTTTTGTAATCTTCCATGAACGCTGTTTATATTCTTTTTTATTTCTCTTTTTAAAAAACCCCATACTTTATCTCATTAATTTTAATCGAACCATCTGATAAAAAGTTTCACCAAATCTAATAAATTTTGCTTTTTTTTCCGATATCGTAATCATGATGTCGCTGTCGGGATTAACTGATGTTGAATAGCTACCATCAATAACAATTTTTGATTCTTTACTTTTTGAGAGTAGTTTCACTCCAATTTTTCGCTGCATTGGAACAATCCATGGTCGCGCTGAAAGCTTGAATGGAGCAAGTGGTGCGATAACCATAGCATTGACTGCAGGATCAAGTATTGGACCGCCAACACTAAGGGCATAACTTGTTGATCCTGTCGGTGTTGCGATAATAATACCATCTGCACCCATCGTCTCCACAAGTTCATCATCAATAAATATTTTCAAATACAAAATTTTGGCAATTCTATCTGTTTGAACAGTGACTTCATTTAAAGCATCAGGAAGTCTATTTCCATCAAGAATTACTTTTAATTTTGAACGTTCTTCAATGTTATAGGAACCATCAATAATTCTTTGCAATCCTTCTAGGGCATATTTTGATTCAACTTCAGCAAGAAAACCCATGCCTCCTGAGTTTATAGAAAAGACCGGTTTTTCTACCTCTTTGACTGCTCTAATAATTGTCCCATCGCCACCAATTGTAATAACAATATCTGCCTGTCGGTTAATTTCTTTAATGTTATATCCTTTTGTTTTGACATCGTTGGCAATATGGCCTTCAACAAAAACCTCTCCACTCTTTTGTAAAAAATCAAATATGCTTTGTGCAACTGAGAGGGCTTTTTTTGAATCTGCCCGGCACAACAATCCCCATTTCATAGTAACATTCCTTTATATTATTCTGTTTTGACTGCTTTCATTAAAGGACGAAGCTTTATTAACAATGAAGGGTGTTTTGAGACAAGAGCTTTAATAAGTCCAAAGGTACTAATCTCACCGAATTGGACGTCTTTTAATGAATCTGCTAATTGATTTAATGTTTTATCATCAAATCCAAGCATGATATTTTTAACCATATTGTTTCTTTTCATTTTTGAATAAAAAGCAGCTTTTACTAATTTTTCATAATCAGACAATATCTCATAATCAAAAACTTGTTTTTCAACAGCTCTACCAATAACTCCTCCGGCAATAATTCCTGCCTCAATAGAAGCCATTAATCCTCCACCAGTTATAGGATCAACCTGGCGAGCTGCATCTCCAACCAATAGTAAATTATCACGTACCGATTCATATGGTTCACAGACAGAAACAGCTCCTGCTAAAAATCTAATGGGCTGGCCTTTTTTTAATTCAGGATGATTATTAATAAAATTATCTAATAATTTTTTTGATAGACCCGGGCTACTCATGCTTGCTAAAATACCAATGCCAACATTTGCGATATCTTTTCCCTTAGGAAATATCCATACATACCCTCCAGGAGCTATTTTTTTTCCTAAATAAAAATCACAATATGCTCTGTTTACATCGATATTGGTGAGCGTATATTGCGCACATGTTTCCAAATCTTTTGGTTTTAGAGCCGTTTTTATTCCAGCCCATCTCCCAACTTTTGATTCTACCCCATCAGCACCAACAACAATATCTGCTGTGATGTCAATTTCTTCATGAAACTGTTTAATTTTCACTCCTGTAATCTTATTGTTTTTTTTCAGAAGATCAACAGCTTGAACATTAGTCCTTATCTCTGCACCTGCACGAGCTGCTCCACGAGCAAGTTCCTGATCAAAAATATCGCGATATAACACGTATCCTGTTTCATTACCGGCTTGCTGTGCTTCAAGTGTTACTGTTGTTCCATCAGGGGAGAATATTCTTGCTCCATCCATATTGTTGGCAATCCATCGGCTTCCTTCTAATACATTAAAATTATCTACATTTTTACTGATACCTTCGCCACATAAAACAGGAGTTCCAATCTCTTGTTTACGTTCAATGATAAGGACTTTGGCTCCTGACTGCGCGGCAAAACGTCCTGTTACACTGCCAGCTGGGCCACAACCCACGATTACTACATCATAGTCCATATTTATTTTCCCTCCCAATGAATTGCTGCTACAGGACATGTTGTAATACAAATCTCACAGCTGATACATTTCTCTTTTTCTATTATTGCTTTGTTTGCCTTAATTGTAATAGCGTCTTGTGCACAGACAGAAACACACCCTCCGCAGGCTAAACAAATTTCTTTTTCTATAGTTGCTTTAGGCTTTACCATATGATTCACCTCTACAGATTCCTGACGCAATAACATGAGCTACACGGATGGGCTCAGGTATTGAACCTCGTATCGTGGACACATTTATTATTTCTTTTGCTTGGTTGAGAGAAATTCCTGTATATTTGATATAGATAGAAGTTTTTTCCACCGTCTCAATCAAAGAAAGCTCGCCTCTCTCTAGAATAGACAATCGTTCTTTCCAATCATAAAATTTTTTTTCTAACGCTTTTCTTATCTTATTAAAATCTGGTTTATATCTTGTCACGGTAATTATTGGAATGTTTGTTTCTTTATATAACCGCTCGATATCAATGACATTAAAGCCACCGAGTGATGCTCCGTCAAGAAGCACTGCTTTAAGTTGTTGGGTAAATCTTGTTTTTGTTACCATATCAATACATACATGGGTTGCGTCTTTTCCATCGATTAAGACTTCACTTTTTAACACACATTCCAGATATTGGCCTCCTCTCATGATGGCCCCGATTACCGTTGTACTTTTATCAGTAAATGCAAATGGAGAATCATCAATACCTAGAAGTCTAATTTGTTTTTTCACAAAAAAACTTAACAAAACGCCCTTTCAATAATGTTTCGGGGTACATCATATAGTGATAGACGTCTCTTACTTGTAGAAATTAAATAGATTTATTAACCTTAAACAAAACATAATGAGGCTCCTTCAATTTATTTTTATGAAGAGCAATGCCTCTTAATATCTTTACTAACTTCTCTAATATGATTATTTCTTTTTTTCAGCATCCTCTATTTCTTTTTTCAACCAATCACTAACGGTTTCCTTAAAATAAAGATTTTTTAAATCATCATCTAAACTTGTGGGTTTAATTTTCATTATCCAGCCTTTGTTATAAGGGCTTTTATTTATCAATGTACAGTCATCCTCAAGCTCCTCATTTACTTCAAGTATTTCCCCTGATACAGGTGATACAAATTTTCCAACCCATTTAGCAGATTGAATTTTTCCACAGGTTTCTCCTTGTTCGACTTCATCTCCCTCAAAAGGCAAATCAATATATGTTGTGTCACCAGCACTCTTTTGATAAAAATCATTCATTCCAACTACTATGGTATCATCATCATTTATCCTGGCCCATGCATGTTCCTTGTGATAATATAAATCATCTGGCAATTCATATCCTTCTATATTAACCATTTTACTATTCCTCCTTTAATTAATAATAATCTGTTTTTATTATTCATAAGAGGTTTATTAGTTTTATGTATTATAATTTATAAGAGGTTTATTCAAATTTTTTTTATCACTATATTATTAAAAATTTTTTATCATCTCTGTGTTTTATGTCATACTTGGCTTAAAGGTAGGTGGTGTTCCAATGGTGAGATATATGACCTTACTGTCACTATTGTTTTTTGCTTTATGGCCTAACGTAGATTTATGCCAGAGAATATCTCCCTTCTTTAATTTATAAATTTTATCATCAACAGTATACTCTAATTCTCCTTCTATGACAATATGAATTTCTTCACCATTATGTACAAATAAACGTGACTCGGCTCCGGGTTCAAGTTCAGCAATATTTACTTCAACTTTTTTAGTCTGAAAAAGAAATTTATATATTTTATTATGGCGTTCGATTATCTTTTCATATTCGCCATTTTTCATTAATATTGTGTCGGGGTTCATGCTTTTCTCTCATCTGTATTTAATTGTGGTTAAAAATATTTCCTATAAATATTGCCAGAATCATTTGTAAATGGAAACAACCTATGATAACAATCTATAGATTGCTTTAGCTATCAAATTTAACATTTATTTGTATGGTAGATATTGCTTACCCAGTAGCTCTCGAGCAATAATGATTCTCATGATATTCATGGTTCCCTCTGCCCCAATTGAGTATGATCTCACCCCACGGACGCCCATTTCAATTGGGTATTCTTTTGAATAGCCTGTAGCACCAAGCCAATCTGCTACCTCATTCATGACATCAAATGCATAAAGTGGTGCTCGAAGCTTTGTCATAGCTGCAGATAATGCAATATCCTGATGTGAAAATAACTGGTCATGGTACATTTTATCCAATTTCCAAGCTGCTTTATAAGTAAGAAGCTTTATCATTTCAATATTTGTATGATGTTCAACAAGCGGGAACTGTATTCCTTCAAAACTTGCCAGAGTTTTTCCAAATGCTCTTCTATTTTTAATATGTTCGATACCCATCTGTAATGCTGCTTCAGCGGCACCAACACAGGTAGCACCTATTAATGTACGAGCAGCTGAAAATCCTTCCATAGCATAATAAAACCCTTTATTCTGTTCGCCTAAGAGATGATCTTTAGATAATTCCAAATCATTTAACACAAAACCACCTGTAGAAATACCCATCCGTCCCATATCTTCAAGGATACTTGTATTAACATTTTTATTATCTTTCAAGGGTACAGCAAAAAAAGAAAAACCTCTATGTTTTGCAGAAGGATCTGTTCTTGCAAGAGTTAAATGAATTCCACCCCCTTGTTGAGACTCAGTAATGCCACTTATAAACATTTTCTCCCCATTTAATACCCAATGCTCTCCTTTAACATCTGCCTTTGTCTTCGCCGATCCAACAATATCAGAACCCCCCTCAGGTTCAGTAACAGCAATTCCACAAAAAGCATCTCCAGTAACAATGGAAGGTAAATAGTGTTCTTTCAACTTTTTTGTTCCATATCGATCAAAGATAAATCCCCATGCAGCTTCAACTAAATATAGAACAGGGATAGCTAGACTAATGTCGGCTCTTCCGAGTTCCTCAGCAGCTATAGATGTCATTGTCCAATCAAGATTAGCACCGCCATACTCTTTTGAAACAGTTGGGGCAAGAAGACCAAGCTTTGCCATGTTCTTTATTATGTCTTGCGGGATTTGCTTATTGGTATCGATATCTCGAACCTTTGGAGTAATATTTTTTTGTGCAAACTCTCGAACAGTCTTTCTCCATAATACTTGCTCCTCAGTCCAATTAAAATCCATGTGGCTAACTCCTCTTTATTAATGGAATGGTTAAACTTCCAAAAGGCATAACAACAATTTTTGGCGTTCTCCCTTTGTCTTTAATTTTTTTAATTGCATCATCAACTGCTTGTTGAATACCAGAATATGGTTTCATCTGTGCTTTTTTTATAATACTATTATCTAAATCACTCACTGCCCACATCTCGGCATTAGTCCCAATTTGAGCCATTTTAGCAGCCTTATGATAACCCAGTTTGTATTCATCAGATAATTTGTTAAGAACATCCTGACATGACGAAGCTGAAGCAAGTAATTCCAGAAAAGCTTCTTCTCCTATTCCTGTTCGACATTTTGATACAAGAATGATGATTCCCTCCTTCTCTAATGCAAGTTTTCCATTATCTAATGCTTTCTGGGATTGATACAGATCAACATCCATCGGATAGGGTGCTGCAGTTATGACAATGTTTCCTTTTTGGTTTAACGGGACACAAAAAATCTGGTTTGCATATTCAATAGCAGCATCAAATGATTTATGCAAATCACCAGCGGTTACAGCATAAATCTTATGGTCTCCTGTCAAAATAGTTTGTATTGAAAACACATTGATGTTATTTAGTACATTCATGGCATCAACCATGTCTTCATGGACAGGATTTCCACTCAGCGCAAGAGATTTAGCATTATTGCTTAAAGCAAGTTTATGATTCATCTGAATAGTTTTATATGAAGCTACTCCTGGAAGAAATGATTTTCGCCCTCCGGTATATCCTGCAAAATAATGGGGTTCTACACTTCCAATCACAAGCACATTTCCATATCCAGAAACTAGTTTATTTATATACATCTCAGTGCCATTCTTTGATTTACCCAGATAAACCATTTCTTTTTCATTTCGGGCATCATGTGCAATAATCTGGTTTTTAAATGTATTATAATGTTTTCCGAATATGTACTCATATTCCTCATCAGTTGGTGGACGGTGTACTCCTGTTGCAATAAGAAATGTGACCTTTGGATGTGAAGATAAAATAGGATAGAGATACTCTAAAATTTTTGATGTTGGTGTAGGTCTGGTGGCATCATTTACAATCACCAATAGTTTTTCTGATTTTTTAGCAAAATCATCAAACGATCTTGTATGCAATGGGTTTTCTAAAGCATCCTTTATAATTTTTTTTTCATTTTTTATTGTAATTTTTTTTGGAAAAAGAATTTCACAAGATTCATTTATTGAAACCGATCTTAATTCTTTTCCATAAGGTACCTCAACATTCATTTGATTCCCACGATCCCTTTCATTTTTTATCATAACAAAATTGGAAGATTTTTATCATTTCTCTTTAACTAATGGGGAAAGTTTTCGTAAATGTTCAACTGTTTCTTTCACCGCTTTTACAATATATGGCACTTGCTCAAGATTATTTGATTTTCCTAATGTTATCACCATTGATCCATGTGCTTGTTCGTGTTTTAATCCAATTGCCAAAAGAACATGAGATGGCTCAAGTGTTTTTGAAGAACAAGCAGAGCCTGTTGCAATCTCAATATTGTACATATCCATTTTTAACAATATGCTTTCTCCCTCTATAAAGCTAAATCTAAAACTTGCGTGATGAGGAAGTCTTTTTTTGGGATGACCTGTCAAATACGTATCTTTTATTTGTAATATTTCTTTAATAAGCTTATCTCTGATTTTTTGAAGTCGAACGCTTTCCTGTTTCATTTCTTTTTGAGTAATTCTTGCTGCTTCACCCATTCCAGCAATAGCAAAAACATTTTCTGTCCCTGATCTTAATCCTTTTTCTTGACCACCGCCGGGAAGAACAGATTGAATTTTTACGCCAGGTTTGATATAAAGTGCAGAAGCACCTCGCGGTCCATAAATATCATTTGATGAAAGTGTTAGTAAATCGATACCATCCTTTTGAACATCAATTGGTATTCTACCGGCTGCTGCTGTTGCATCAACATGCAAGTATTTTCCTTTTTCATGAACAAGTTCAGATATTTTTTTTATCGGCTCAATTGTTCCAATTTCGTTGTTTGCATACATAATTGATGTCACAATTGTATTTTTAGTAAGAATTTTTTTTAGCTGGTCTAAATCAACAATACCGTATTTATTAACTGGAATTGTGTTATATGTAAAACCATTTTTCTGAAGGTCTTTCATGGGATTAATGACTGAGATGTGCTCAATTGCACTGGAAATTACATGTTTTCCATCTTTACTATTTCTTAGGGCAGTTCCACGAATGGCAAGGTTATTTGATTCTGTAGCACTACCTGTAAATATTATTGTTTTTTCATTTTCAGCATTAACAAACTCTGCAATTTTTTTACGCGCATCTTCAACTGCTGTTTTGGCAGAAAGACCTAATCCGTACAGTGATGAGGGGTTTGCAAACTTTTCAACCAGAAACGGTTTTGCAAATTTAAAAACCCTTGAATCTACAGGCATTGATGATGCGTGATCTAAATATATTCTATCCATTATTTTCTTCCTAAAACCACATTGTTGCAGATGCTTCAAGTGCAAGGTCATTTAACGTTGCAGCACCAACAATTTTTACCCCCGGTATTAATTCAACTTTTTCCCAACCAAGCATCTGTTTTGATGCTTCACATACATAAATTTCAATACCCATATCAATTGTTTTTTTAAGCATCTCACCAACACTTGGAAAACTACCAAGTTTAATTTTTTCAGCCTCACCCGGTTTTAACATTTTAAGACTCGTTCCAAGATAGTAGACAATAGGTTTCACATCCATCATCTTTGCCGTTTGTGCTAAAACCAAAGGAGAATATTGTTTTTCCGGCGCATCGGTTGTTTGAACATATACAATTAGATTTTCATCTTTCATTTTTTCACCTCACTTTTTTCTTCTTATATAAAAGGTCAAAAGTGCCCCTTCTTTTTCAATTTTTAACAACTCTTGACCTGTTCTTTTAGCCCAGCGCTTGATATCTTCTTCAGATGCTGGGTCATCTGCCTCAATTTTTAATATTTGACCGATCTTAATTTTATCTATTTCTTCTTTTGTCATGGAAATTGGCATTGGGCAATAATATCCAACACAATCTAGTTCTGCATCAGCTTTAATTTCAGTCATGTTTTTTCACCTCTTATTGCGGTCCTAAATAATCAAAATCAAACCAGTAACCAGTAGTATTTATATGATTAAACTCCCCTTCTAAAATCAAATAATGATTCTTTTCTTGAGTAATTATTTCATCAATGATGTTTTTAACTTCGTTATCTATAATATTTTCTCTTATTTTTGAATAATACTCAATTGCTCTTTGTTCACTATCCATTGCTATTCGTAATGCATCGATTTCATTAGTATCAGGATCGGCTCCCTCTATTTTTTGTAGATCTTTTGGAAATATGTCGATATCAGCATATTTTTTGCTGGTGTTTACAAGCTCAAACCATTCATTTTTCCCTATTTTATTTTCAAATATTTTTTGAAAAACTTCAAGATGTAAAAGTTCGTCTGCTGCAAGACCTTTAAAGACAGTTTTTCCCATATCACTAGATGTTTGAGCTGCAGCTTTCTGGTAAAATGAATATCCGTCTTTTTCCATTTGAATAGCGGTTCTTATCGCATCTTTAATCTTTTGAATTTCAGACATTTTTTTTCCACCCATTTCTTTACTCATAAAACTTCCATTAAGATATAAACGATACACTATTTAAACCATTTTTTAATTAGTGTAGATAAATTAGATAAAAAATTTTCATATCGACATGCCGCCCCCTGTTGCTGTAGAATGACGTTCAGCTCTATACGACTGTATTTTTATTAATTCTCTAGCTGGTTTTTAATTACTTTGATATCTTCTTCTTCAGGTTGAAAAGGATAATTTCGTATCTCCGGACCTGGAAGACAATTAGCATAAGGTCTGGTACATGCTACTTGCCCATCATTACCGGGACATCCACTTGTCATAAAAGGATATCCTAACGATATAATTGATGATATTTTTTCTTTACTTATTCCAAAATCTATTATTCTTCCTGAATCATCGAAACTGAAAGTGTCAATTCTACCAAGACCTTCATCGATGAGATATCTAGCTATTTGCACTCTGCGATACTGACCTATTGATGGTTGTGGATGATCTGCAAGAAAAGAGTCTTTTTCTGGGAAAAATGAAAATAAATGAGTACTTCCACCCAGATCATAGGCTTTTTGTATGGTCTCTATCATTTCTTTTTCGGTTTCCCCAAGACCAACGATTAAGTGTACTCCAACGTTTCTTCCTCCAAAAATAGTAATTGAATCTTTATAGCATTGCCAATATTCTTTCCATTTATGCGGACCATTAACATTTTTTCCCCTAATCTTTTCAAATAATTGTGGTGTAGCACAATCAATTGCGATTCCAATTTTATCTGCCCCGCCCTGTTTAAATTCAACGAGATTTTCTTTTTTTAGAATCGTCGGGGAGATAAGAAGTGAAACCGGGATGTCAAGGTGTTTTTTCAATGTTTTTGTAATGTATATGGTATCTTTTATACAGCGGGTATTGGTAATCATTGAAATACAAATCCTTTTGATAATATCAGATTTCAAATTAATCCGCTCTATGATTTCATCTATATGATACGTGGGCCATTCAACCCTGATGAAGCTTTTATCTACATAAACCCCAGGGCGTTTCATGGATAGACCACAATAGCTACAGTTTCCAGCACATCCTGAGGAGTAGGTTAATAACAGGTTTATACAAGGAAGTTTTGCATTTCTATAAAAACGTCCATTTTTATAACCTAATGTCATTGCTGCTGCAAGACTTGTACGTAAATATTCAGGACTTTCTTTGTTCATAGCTATCAATCTTATTTTATTCTTTTTCAATAGGTAGTGAACAACATGTTTTTTGCCAATTTATAGTTAATCCATATTCTTTTGCTTTTTCTATCGCTTCATCAGATGGAAGGGCTATTCGGTTAACACCAAGCTCAACTGATAAAACATCTAGATTTGGATTTGTCCGATCACGTGCACAGCCAAGAGACATGGGAATATTTGGCATTTTAATTCTAGCATCTGCCATAATTCTTGCTATTTTTTTTACAGAAACGGGAGCTATACTCTCCATGGGTGTGCCTTTTAACGGCATAAGAGAAACAAAAGTCACAACCTCAGGATTATACTTGCTAATCATATCTACTGCTTTGTATTCTCCTTTTATTTCTCCATAATTCAAACCTATAACAATGTGGGGAATACATGAAATATTGGTTTTGTTTAATAGTTCAAGGGTTTGTTTTATTTTATTTATTCCAAAATTACAGTGATATACATCTCTTAGTGTTTCATCATCACCGATTACATCAATTAATGCTTGATCAACACCAGCTTTTTTTAGCTTTTCAGCGGTTTTATAATCAAGAATACCGCAGTGTATTGAGATAAATAGATTTGTTTTTTCTTTTACC
>JAWOGM010000080.1:0-8865 GCA_046496795.1 Thermoplasmatota archaeon | reverse complement strand
TTTCAAAAGAATAATCTTGCACCTCAGTTAAATCATATTCAATTGTTGTATTAAGTGAAGTTGTTGTAGACTCAACAGTTTCAAAACTATATGTATCAGCTTCATAAGGTGAATCTGGCGAATCGCTAACTACATCAACAGTCCATTCGTAACTTTCATTTTCATCTAAAGCTAAAGAATCTGTTTCGACTGTAACCCACTCCCCTTTATTACTATCATCTATTGTCGCACTATGTATATTTTGAAAGCTTTCTCCTGTTTTACGTATCCAAAATTCTACTTCGGTATTGTTGTAATAACTCCTAACGTCTATTGAAAGTGTTGATGAAGTTGACACATCATAACTACCGTTGACTGGATCCTCATCCCGTACTTCGTTTTCTTTTCTTTCAAGAATAAGGGAATTGTCATAAACTTCAGTATCGTCATATATCATTACTTCATCATCCCATGAATTACCAGTTCCACCGACGTGGTATGATTCGGTTTCTTCTGATGATTCATAAACACTCATAGTTATTTCTACCCAGCGTACATCGTTCAAACTATCTAATTCACTGCTTAAATTTTCCCCAGATACTGATTCAAGTAAAAAATCAGTATACTCTGAAAACCATAAATGTGATCCTAAATGATTGTCGTTACCGTCGTAAAAATCAACAGTCGTTTCAATAGGTATAGCTTTAGATCTATCCATATTAAACGGTATGTTTAAAGTTAAATAATCGTAAGAACTTAATCCACGTCCGTCAAACTCTCTTTTCCATGAAAATTCTGGCAAATATTTATCATTTTCTTCATAATATTCACCAAACAGGTTAATTCCTCCAACGTTATCGCTCATACCCCTATTGAATGTAGTGCCTAAGTCAAAATCCACATTGTATGTGTGTTTCGAACCCTCGAATATCTCATGTGTTTTTCTTACACCATTTTCCCCTATATCATCCTGTGATACAAAATATTGAGGTAGATCCGTTCCTTCATACGTCCATACAACATAATAATCCTCGTGAGAATAGACTGGAGAATTAGCTAAGATATAATCAAAATTGTAATCAACGATGTTACTTTCATTGAATTCAAGCGTTCTACGTTCCGATATATGCTTTGAACTTTCGCCATACTCATCTATATTAATTTTTCCACTATCAAACGTCAAAGATGGGTTAACACTGTCTATGATATCAACGTCATCTCCATCAACACTCATATTTGCTCTAGACGCAGAATTAACACGATATATCCTCATACGTATATCATAACTTTCACCGCCTGTTTTAGATGCTGAAAACGGGCTTCTCCACCAGTGACGTGAAGAACCCTGCATAACTTGACCATCATCGAATTGGACACTCGACCCAATGTGGATTTTTCCGTTGTCATAATTATCTGTGATATTCATCAAATTTGGTGGAGTCGGAGTTGAGGCTGTTACGCCGCTTACAGAATAGTTCTCTTTCCATGGTTTCCAAAACAATTCGTAATTTGAATATTGTCTGTGAGAACTGTTAGCTAAATTTATGCGATGATCATAATCGCCATCGGTTCTTGGGTCTACATTAAATTCAGCGATTTCGTCACGGACCACAGCCCCTCGTACCGAGATTGTTGCCGTCAATGATATAATCATAACAAAAAATATTATGAATACTGATATCTTTTTTGCTTCCATCTACTTACCTCCTATCATATTCCAATCCGATAATTTAATGACTTTAGATACTGCCCCAGTGGCGAATACAAAACCAAGCATTCCGATTATATAGCTGATTCTTTCCGTTAATACTCCTAAAATTTCCCACGCATCTTCTAACACTCCGACTATCCAATCTACAAAGTCCATGATAGCATCATAAATTACTCTCAAACCCTCTATGATTTTTTCATAAACCCAAAATACTGCATCTCTTATTGAACCGTATACATCCTGCACACCCTCCCATAATGAGTTGACTGAATCTTTTATTATATCTTTTACCCTTCCTACTAACCATGTGTCCCCACCTTCGCCACCTGAACCCCCACCTTCGCCAACAAACCAAGTTGCTATTTTTACAGTTTGTTCGATTTGCCAATCGTACCCAGCTCTCAGAAATTCTTCCCCGTAATACCAGGGTGAATGAAGATGGTCATCTGGTTTTTCGTCTGTCACGATATTAATTATTACCCTTTTTCCTTCTTCGTCAACCATATCATAAGTTATATTAGAGTAATATTCAGCGATGTGGAAAGCGTGACTGTAACTTTCCAATCCATCACCGGTAGAATTGACTTGTGCCCACCAATCCTGGGTAATGGATGCATCGAGCTTAGGCATTGTGAAAAACAATTCGTGCCTTTCTTTATATGGGTCCTCGTCGCTTTCGAGAAGGTAGAATGGAAAATCTTTTCCAGTGAGCCTCATGTTTGCGCTATTCCACCTGCGCATCGAGTTTGTTGAAGTTTCGTCATAATGAGCATCACGTCCTGACATCAGTAATGTCAAATCAACATCTTCCTCGAATTTGATGAAAAACGTGATGCCATCACCATACCCCTCAAGTCCTTCATCAATGTATTCCCAATTTTTCGGATCGCTGTAAAGGATGAATTGATTGAAGTCCCATTCTATGTTTTCCCAATTCCATATCTTATAATCCTCTTCAGTTCCATATCTGTTGTCGAGATCAGACCCAGCGACACCTATAGATATATTCACATCGTTACCTAAATCCCGTTCACTAATAAACGGCATATACATACTTATAGCGTTCACATCTGAATCTGAATCATAATTAGAAAAATTAAAATCTGGATAGAAATGTAATATTTCTCCAGCGTTTATTTTCAATTCATGACCAAACAGGTTTCTATCACCCATACCACGTGTAAAAACAAAACTAGTTGCAAGTTTCATCGGTGTATCTTCATTCTCTTCAAACATATTACTAGCTGTTTCGACATAAGAATACTTATGCCATTTCTCTGGAAGTGAATATTCAGGGTCGCCATACGAGTATGACAATGCCTGATATGAACCTACGTCAGCTCTGACACCGATAGCTTGAATACTACTAGCACCGTATTGTATGCTTGTTTTTCCAAAATTTTCACTGGATGTTGTGAATATTTTAGGTTTCTTTCCTCCAGATATGATATTATAAACGAATGTGTATGTTGTATCAGATTCGAAGAACATATTCATCTTCACATATGGTCTATCGCCATGTTTATTATTCTCGGTTATCGGAACAACTGCTTCAGGTTTAATCTCAGAACCATCTTCACCATAATAAGTTCTAGGTGCGTCAATACAATCATCGAAACGTGTGTGAACATCTGCGTTTGAATAATCACCTTCAAACACCGCTATCGAACTATGTAAATAATTATCAACAACATCTTCTATGGTGTCGTCATCGTGTCTTAATCTCAATGACTCAATCGAATCACTATGAACAGGCACTTGGATCCAATACTCAGATGCCCCGTTCATAATTTTTGATGAACTTACCTCAACTGTTTGAGCTATATTCGTATAACCGTATTTCCCGACCGCTGTATTTTCGCCATGATGAATTTCATTTCTCCACTGAGGTTGGTAATCTAATTCATACAAAGAAGGTTCTAATAAGTTCCCGACCAAAACACCCTCTGGTACTTCACCCGTATCATTTTCCCAGATATCTTTTTCTGTTCTCACATCTTCATCATCTGCAAGATTATTCCCAGACGGGTTTTTATACCTATCATCAGCCTGAAAATTCACATCCATCCTTTCTTGTTTTTCTCTTTCGTTTTGTGCGTTGACTGTTTGAGATGCTATCGTTCCGACGAGCAGTATTATGCATACTACAGATAAGATTCTAATTATTTTTTTCATTCGTTTTCAGCCCCTAATTCTGTTATGAACGGAAATATTATAAATAAAGATATAGCTGTAGTTGATGCAAAAATACGTTTGTAAAGTGGAATGTCTGGGTTCCATGCGGACCCGTTAAAACAATAACTATAATCTGTTATTTTTTGACAAAGTTTATCGATGAAAGTGATCAACAAATAAACAACTCTCCCACGTTTATAATATCCAAAGATTTGTTGAATAATGATAACATATGCCAAGAAGGTAATAATTAAAAAAATAGTGATCACAGACCGTTCCTCCTAAAAACCAGTTTGAAACATTTGCCGTTTGATTCTTGGACTTGCCATTCCCCTCTTAGATCATATTCGTTCCAGTATTTCAACACACGTGCCAACTGGCGTTTATAACTTAGTTTCTCGACCTTTTTTAGACCGTTGGACCCATCGTTAATATTGATACCTTTTACTATTTTACCGAAAGTTTGAGGTTTAAGGTGGTATTGAGTTCCTTCGCATTCTTCTAATAATTTGCGTATAGCGAACATAACGGAATCGATCCCTGGTCGGTCAAGCCGGCTGAAGTCAATATCCACCATTTTATCACTCATACCTCTGTTTTTCTAAAGAGTAGTTTGATTGAAATTATCATACCTGTCGGAATACCTATCATGAACCCGAAAATCATACCAGTCATAGCCCAGAAACGGATATAGATACCCCAGAAAGCCGCTCCATATAAATAAGCGGCCGCCAACATCGGAGCACCAAATAGGATGATGAAACCTCCTATTATATACCAGCTTTTTTCTAACACTTTACTTATCTTTTCGTTCGAAACCTTCCTTATTTTTACAGTTTCATTCATTCTTTCAACTCCTTCTTGGTTTTCTCTTTTAATTCTTTTAACTGGGTATTAGATATTTTACCCTTCGAGTGAGCTTTATTTCCTAAAAATTCAGTATGATTCTGTAATGCCTTTTTGGCTCTACGATCTATAATTTTATCAGCTTTTTCTTCAGATCCACATTCATCAATAAACTCTTGAGTTGGGTCCGCTGTTAATTTGCCATTTTTCATTTTTACATTTTTGGCTCTATATCCCAAATTCCTCTCAACAGTTTTGACCATCGACTGTTCTAAAAATCCTCTTTTCATACCTCGCTTTATATCATCAAACATTTTTTCAAATCTCCATTTCCTTCATCTATACCAAAATCTTTAGATTGTATTCCGTGCCGTTCAGAGACGTTGATTAAAGCTGTGATCAACTCCTCATATCTTATCTTAGTATCGTACTTATTATTATACTGTACGACCATCTCTCTAAGCTTGTTTCTAGTTTTTTTGTTCAAACTTATAGATACGTAATCGTAATTAGGGGGTTTTTCACTCATTTTATAAATTAATAAAGGGAAGTAAACTATATAGTTTTTTTGGTAACCATGTAATTAGTTTGATAATACATACTATATTTAGTTAGGTATTAATTTATACACATTGACATAGACCTATATAGTATAATAAATAAACAAACAGTACAGTCTATAAAATTTTCAAAATTAGATCACAAATCTAAATAGATAATATATAGAAAATGTAAAAAATATATGATCGGATGTTAAAATATATATTTTTAATGAGTTTACGAAGAAAATGGTTATGCATGACTCGAACAAGTCCATCGTGTCCAACCTTTTTTAATAACCTTTTCCCGCGTACCCGTGCGCAGGCGTTGTAAAGATAGTTTCTGTTAATCGTTGGACACGTCGGACTCATTAAGACAACATCTTAACGTTAAAATCGTAACGAATCGGTAATATGTTATATCAGTGTTTAAAACATATTGTTAATAAATTATATATACATCGTGTGTATTATACGCATTTAGATAGGATGAATGGAGAATTGAAAAGAATAAACGTAACAATAAAAGAGAAACATTATAAGTGGATCAAACATAAACATTTGAATTTTTCTAGTTGGATAAGAGAAAAAATCGATGAAGAAATGAAAATGGAGGGAGAAAAGTAATAGGGTAATGGGACTTCCCGCCAAAAAAGTCCCATCCCCCACAAATCAAACGGTGATGTAATATGGTAATAAGTTTTATAAATAATTTTTTTACAAATAAAGTGCGTTTGGAGTGTGGTTGTCGTGGGTATTGATTTAGATTATGATAGTTTATTTGATAATATAAAAAACATGAGCGATTTAACTTCAACTATAGATAAGATGGGATTGAATGATGAAGAGAAAAATAAAGTAATGTTAGAATTTGAAGATTACAGATATAAAGATACTGAGGAAATAGTGAAGGATGATTGGAAATGTAGAAGATGTAAAGCACAATTTAAATTGAAGAGGAATAAAAAACCTCTAGAGTGTCCGTCTTGTGGTAAAGAAAAGAGAAAAACGAGTTTTGAAGCTTTATCTGGACCGTATCAATATTTCACATTTGATCCACATGCCATATTCAGACCAAAATTATTGGGTGAAGATATTTTAGAAGAAAATCATTATATGACTTTGAAGGATAGTGGCGATGTATACGTCTGGGATGATGGATATTATAAACGTGAGGGTGTAACACATATTAAAAAAACAGCCCAAATGAAATTATCGATTGAATCTGAAACCAAAAGGAAAAACAAAACTGTTGATTACATAGAATCTGCTACCTATGTAGATCGTGATGAACTTAATAAAAGCAAACTTATAGCGGTTGAAAATGGTGTTTTAGATGTAGTAGAAAAGAAACTAATGGAGCCGGATCCAGACAAGCATTATATGACTATGAAACTCCCAGTGAGATATGATCCTGATGCGGATTGCCCCCGTATTAAAGAATTTTTAAAAGATATCGTTCGTGAACAAGATATTGTCACGATTCAAGAGATGTGTGGTTATATATTATATAAAGAATATATCATAGCTAAAGCATTCATGCTACATGGTGCTGGGGCAAATGGTAAATCAACATTAATCAATTTGATCGAGTCGTTCATAGGAAAAGAAAATGTTGCTAACCCGTCTTTGCAAAAGATAATGAAAGATAAATATGCGGCTGCAGAACTTTACGGCAAACTAGCGTGTCTGCACGCCGATTTATCTAGTACCAAATTGGAAGACACCGGTAAATTTAAGATGTTAACTGGTGGTGATATGATACGTGGTGAAAGAAAATATCAAAACCCATTCAAATTTAAAAACTTCGCTAAGTTAATATTTTCTGCTAATGAACTTCCATACACCAAAGACACTACCGACGCATTTTTTCGAAGATGGGTAATAATAGATTTTCCTAACCAGTTTGATGAGGATGATGAAGATACAGACCCTAACATCCTCGATAAACTGACTACTGAAGAAGAACTTTCGGGTTTCCTTAATTTCGTGTTAGATGGTCTTGAAAGAATACTCGAACAGGAACACTTCACACATTCGAGTAGTATGGATAGTATAAAAGAAAAATGGATACTTAAGACAGATCCGTTTTTGGCGTTCTTTGAAAAACATATTGAAGAATCGTCCACCGGTCAAATTCCCAAAGAAGAACTACCTGGCATAGAAGATAAACCAAATACATTTTATAAGGCATATAAAGACTTCTGTAATAAAAACGATAAAACCGCTAAGAAGAAAGGAACTATTACCAAGCGGTTAAAAACAAAAATCCCACTGATAGATGAACCCAGACCAGAAATCCACGGCAAAAGAGTAAGGTTATTCGCTGGTTTGAAGTTTAAAGATGCTAGTGAATATTCATATCTTAATATAACTGATGATATGAAGAAACCCATCAAGAATCAGAAACAACTTTTTGAAAATTCAAATGAAGAAAAACGATCTGAAAGTATAGTTGAAAAGAATGGTTTAGGCACTACTGTACCGATGAACAAAGAAATTAGAGATTTCTTAATAGATAATAAAAAAACAATGAACGAAATTGTTGAACACTTTCAAGATTGTGATGAAGATTTGTTGATAGATAAGGTTCTTGAATTATTAGATCAAGGTCGAATTATGAGAAATGGTGAAAAATATGAATTGGTATGAAAAATACGTGAAATGGAGGCTAAGTTTATGAATGAAGGGGAACAGCCCACGAACCAAACATCGGGAG
This sequence comes from Thermoplasmatota archaeon, assembly GCA_046496795.1. Lineage (GTDB taxonomy): Archaea > Thermoplasmatota > E2 > DHVEG-1 > DHVEG-1 > JAUWYM01. Next base: position 896 of record JAWOGM010000080.1, on the reverse strand, counting down.
TGATGAAAGACCCGTGGAATGCCCTAATACTCTATCCTTTAAAGACTAGTATATACTTTTCGGGGTGGTCATGATGGAATCTGAAAAGAACAGAATAATGGAAGTCGTGCCGATCAAACGACTCGAAGAGGAGATCGAAGAAGTACAAAAATACGGCGGAGACCTTTCAGATAGTGACAAATCAGCGTTGCTGATCAGAGTCAGGCACTATAGCATGAATGTAGAACTGAGGTCGGTAGAATGACATCGCTACATATTGAACAATGTCCACGGTGTGGTGGAGAATATATTAATGGACACGATGTAGATAAGTGTCCGATCTGTGGTCATTGTGTTAAATGTGACAACGGACCGGTGGTAGCTTATGAATGACAATGTCTTGCATCGAGCTAAGATGCTAGAAGAAAACGCAGAACTGCTACACAAGGAGTTTAGAGATTTTGAGGGATATCTATCAGCATTAACTCTGGAAAGGGCACAGAGGGCACGACAAACGGCCGAGAAGCTGTTGAACAGTCTTAGAGATGATTTAGACCGTCAAGAGTTCCGAGAGGCCGTAGATGTTGAGAATGAGCGCATAGAAGCGAAAGCTGAGGTGAAAGAATGACTGAATGTTACATATGCGGTGAAGGAGACGGTCTGTTGGTTTATGATCGTGAAAAAAAGATTTTATATCATGAGGAATGTGCTGAACAACTCGAAGGTGGTTTAGGCACTACGGTTAAGTACGATCACGGGAGGTTTTCTCAATGACCGAATTTGCACAAAGATGGAGGTCGGAATGATGAATGAAGTATTACTAATTGATGTTGATAGCAAGATCCCGAACCTAGCCCTTATGAAAATATCAGCATATCATAAGGATCGGGGTGATAAGGTAGGATTTTATATTAACG
>JAWOGM010000074.1:0-37579 GCA_046496795.1 Thermoplasmatota archaeon | reverse complement strand
GACTGATATTATTTTCTCTTTGTCCAGTATTGGTTAACTGATAGTCTGGAGCTTTTAAGTCACCAAGTCGTTTTAAGCTTCCCTGAAGTCTGTAGTTGAATCCATTTCCAAGCGTTTTGTATGACTCTTCAAACAAGAGAGCAACATATACGACGAGGAAGAGCAACCAGTAACATCTGCACCAATGAAGGATTAAACGCTCTTGCAGCAACAGTTCATCTCTCATTACTGGGGGGCAAGGGATTGCAAAGTCTGGCCCAGATAAACTTTGAAAAAGGTCAACAACTAGCACAACAAATACAATCTATTCAGGGGTTTACAAATCTATTTAATGGAATTCATTTCAATGAATTTGTCATTAAATGCAAATCAGCAAAAACAGTAAATAAAAAACTATTACAAAAAGGTATACAAGGAGGCTTATTGTTAGAAAACCAAATGTCTGATCTGAAGAATTGTATGCTTTTTGGTGTAACTGAAATGCATTCTCGAGAAAGCATAGACAAACTTCTTTCAGTTCTAAGGGAGGTAAAATAAATGTATAGAAGCGCAGTCTATGATGAACCTCTTTTACATAAATTGGGAGAACAATCAGAGATACCACCAGCAAATATTTTACCAAATCAGTTACAAAGAACAACAGCTATCAATATTCCTTTGATTGATGAAACACAAATTGTACGACATTTTTTTCGCCTTAGCCAGATGAACTATGGAATTGATACAGGCATGTATCCTCTGGGCTCATGCACAATGAAATACAATCCAAAGATATGCAATGACATCAGTATGTGGGATTGCTTTTCAATGACTCATCCTAATCAGGATCAATCAACTGTTCAGGGAAACCTTCAAATTATCTATGAATTAGAGCATTTACTTGGAAAAATTACTGGCATGGACGCATTCACGTTACAGCCAGCTGCTGGTTCACAAGGAGAATTTACAGGATTGTTATTAACACGAGCATACCATGCTTCAAACAATCAAGATCTTAGAGATGAAATAATTCTACCGGATACCTCGCATGGTACAAACCCTGCTAGTGCAACTATGGCAGGATATAAAATCATTGAACTTTCTTCTACTAAGGAGGGGACCGTTGATATAGCAATGTTGGAAAATATTGTATCTGAAAAAACTTCATGTTTTATGCTCACAAATCCCAATACATTAGGTATTTTTGAATCAGAAATACTTGAGATAGCAAAAATTGTTCATAAAGCTGGTGCGTTGCTTTATTATGACGGGGCAAATATGAATGCTATTATGGGAAAAGCACGACCCGGAGATATGGGATTTGATATCGTTCATTTAAACCTGCATAAAACGTTTTCAACTCCTCATGGTGGTGGAGGGCCAGGATCTGGACCAATAGGAGTTAAACAAAAACTTGAAAAGTTTCTTCCCATCCCTCGCATAATAAAAAAAGATGATACCTATCAGTTCTCTTTTAATGCTCCTGATTCAATTGGAAAAATTAAAGCAGATTATGGAAATTTTTCAGTTCTCCTCAAAGCGTATGTTTATATTAATCTTATGGGAAGTGATGGATTGCAAGAAGCATCAGAAATTGCAGTACTTAATGCTAATTATATGAAAAATAAAATAGTTGATTCTAAACAATATTACTTACCATATAAAGATATTCGAAAACATGAATTTGTTATCAGTTGCAATGAGTTATTAAAAACAAAAAATATTCGTGCTTTAGATATCGCAAAACGTTTGCTTGATTATGGATTTCATCCTCCAACAGTTTATTTTCCATTAATTGTCAAAGAGGCTCTGATGATTGAACCAACAGAAAGTGAATCAAAAAAAACTCTTGATGACTATGTGGACATCTTGATAAAAATAGCTCATGAAGATCCATCAGTTGTTAAAAATGCTCCGTCTCATACATCGGTAAAACGTATCGATGAGGCATCTGCAATAAAAAATCAAATATTTACCTGGAAATCAATTGATAATAAGTTATAGATAACCTTAGGTCAAGGAACCCTTCTTCCAAAGATCATCTTTCATAGACATTCCTGTTTTTTTCTCCCATTCTTTTATTGGAATAGAATGTTTCTCTCGTATTTTATCTCCATAACCAAGAGCATTATAAGCACAGAAAGGTACCATTCCATCAAGAGTAGAATAGTGAATAACACAATGTTGGAGACGGTCAATATTTAAATTAAATGAATCTTGAAACCACATTGAGCCGACAAATAGACTGTTATAATGAAAGGCTCGCAGGGAATCATAACTTCCTCCAATCGCTGCGTCTTTTAGTATTTTCTTTAAATCAAATCCTGTTGGTGCTTTTTCTTTGTCAACGAAACTATCGATTTTTTTCAGAAAAGCACTTGCTATTCTAACCTTTTTAAATGGTCCTTTCTTGTAACTTTGCTCATCAATAAAATTCATAAAAGCTTCAACATCGATAAATCGAGTAATGGGTAAAACTCGCCCGTTATCTGAGAAAATATAGGTTGCTCCACCGCATCCCGGATGTGCTGTAAACTCAACTTGATTTTCACCTTTTAATGTCTCAATTAATCGGGATATCGGAAAAACAAACGGAACAGGATAGAAATCATCACGTGATATTTGACCGGGGAACTCTTTTTCAATTTCCTCAAGCATCCTTACATAGTCAACACGTTGTTCTTCTCTAAGTTTATCTTTAATCTTATCTATTCTTCCACAAAAAGAGATAGGCTGGTAATTTACACCTCTAACAATATCAATATTATCCAACGCAAAACGAAGGATTTTACCTGTCTCATGGACGTTTTTATTACCAATCAATACCGGTACCAGGACAACTTTTAAATCAACTTTTCTTAAATTTTCAATGGCTTTAATATTTTGCTCTATCCATGGATTTGTCTTTTTTGTTACTCCATCAAAACTCATGTAGATAGTATTAACTTTTGCATCTTTGAGTTTTTGACAATATTCTACACTATCCCCAAGTTTAATACCATTGGTATTAAGTTGAACATGAGAGAAACCTACCTCTTTTGCTATTCTAATTATATCAAATAGATCATCTCTAATGGTAGGTTCACCACCAGTTAGTTGAATAGCTTTTGACCCAACTGGTTTTACATTACGTGCTTGAAGCATTAATTGTTTAATCTGATCAAGTTCTGGCTCATAGATATATCCTGAAGCACCTGCATTCATAAAGCAATAACCACACCGAAGGTTACATCGATTAGTAATTAATAAATTGGTAAGAACACTTTGAGATTTATGTATTGAATAGAGAGAGGGGGCATCAAATAAACTTGTTTTTAATTCTGGTGAATCAGTCCCATCTACCTTATATTTTATCCATTTATTATATACAGCTGCATCTGAAAAATAAATATCTTTAAAGGTTCCATGTATACTGCATTGTTTGTTTATCCAGACTTTTCCATCATCTTCAATTATTGTAGCTGGAATTTTTTGTATCTTTCCATCTCTGAAACATGCAGGGCAAATCGAATATGTTTTCTCTAATTCTTTCATAGTATCCTCCATCAATGAGAAAATAGCCCATAAAACATCTAATTCTTTATAGATTTAACTATATTTTATCACCCATGCGTTCTACAGATTTATAAGAGAAAAAAAGATAGTCGGCAGGATTGATGGGAATTTAGATATAATTCCTGCCGTATAGGTGTTCAAATCCTTATAATGCCTCCACTATAAAAGAGTGCGCTGTAAAAATGTCAGTTTGTAATATTACCATATATTTATCAAATAATAGATTGGGCTATTATATCCCAGATGCAAGATCTCTAAGAACTACTTCTTTATCCTTGGCTTTTACAACACCGCTTGCTAAAAGGACACCTTGAGCTCCGAGTTCTATTGATTTTGCAACATCTTTTCCGTTTTTTACTCCTGCTCCACAGAGGACTGAAATATTTTTATTTATTGAATGTACTGCTTGTACACTCCCGCTAACGATATCGGGGTCTGCTGTTGTTACAGAGATATCTCCTCCGATAAGTTCTGGTGGTTCAACAGCTATATAGGTTGGTGAAAAGACAGCAACAGCCTGAGAAGTTTTTATGTTATTTGTACAAACAATCTGTTTAAGGTTTAAATCTTTAGCTCGTGAAATACAGGTATCAATATCAGCTATGGAGAGACGGTGTTCACTATGATTGATAAGGGTTCCAATTGCACCTGCTTGTGTAACAGCTTCAGGTAAAGTCCATCCTGTGTTACTCCCTGGTTTAATAGGATCAATATGTTGTGCATACACCGGAATTGATGCGTTTTGACTACATCGATAAATATCTGTTGCCTGTAAAGCAATTGCCATAGTAATCCCTGTTTCTTCTGATATTTTTTGCATAATTTTTGCTATTTCAAGGGCTGTTTCTCCAGTGGCTTCAGCATATGTTTTTACATTGAGAACAATTATTGATGTTTTTGCCATAATACATCTCCTTATGACTGTTGGTAATAAATATGTATAATAAATATGTTTCAGTAATTTCTTTCTTAAAAAAATAATATTTATAGAGTTTTATTATATGTAATGGAATGGATGTAGAAAAAAAATATAAAAAAATGTATTTTAAATGATGTTTTCAATATTTCCTCTTATGGAGGCAAATATGTAGCCGTTAGATATTATCCCATTTGGTGAATCAGGTAAGGTAATGCGTTGCATATTTATTACCCCTCTCCGAATTCCTTGTATACCAATTGAAGTGTAATGCACTCTTACTCCATAAAAGGCAAATTTTCCTCCAAGTGTTGTACGTGGATTAAGTATTACCCCTCGTAAAATAATTCTTTCTTTTACAATTGATATTGGTTCAGCTTCTTGTTGCGCGGTATTAAGAAGGCCTGATGCTGTTGGGATTACTGCAAGCATAAGAAAACATGCCAAGATCCCGATTATCTTCTTTTTCATATTATTAGCCCCATTATTTTTTTATTTTGTAATATAGTTAATCTAATAAATATATATACTTTTCTAAATAGTATTATTGGATATTTTAAACCTAATATACTTTAGTTGTATTTCGACAGGTCAGAATAATAGTATTTCCATGATATTTGATGAATATTTTCTATGAACCGTGAGTTCTGGCATATTAACTGACCGTTAGATAAAAGAACATGGTTTAGCTTGAGAAAAAGACAGTCAGAAGGAGTTTGTGGTATTATAATTATTGAGCATAACTTTGAATATTTCAATAGTGATAAAAATAAAGAGACTTTTTAGTGGATTGAGAGAAATCTATGAAAATCCGATCTGAATGTGTCCCCTGTCTAATAAAAAGAGTGATTTTTGAGGCTGAGCAGAGTACTTCTGATGAAAAAAAGAAAACGCTTGCTATAAAGAATGCCTGTAGAATTCTATCCGATATATATGATCCTGTTCGTTGTAGTGCCGAGATTGCTACTATTGTTCATAAAGAAGTTTATGAAATCTTAGCTGATAAAGATCCGTATTTAAGATTAAAAGAAAAAAGTAACGCGGTTGCTAGACAGTTAATCCCACGAGTTGAAGAACTTATTAATAAATCTAATAATCCTTTGAAAACTAGTATGCTTTGTTCGATTATTGGTAATAGTATGGATTATGGCATTGAAGGTGGAAGTAATGATCCTGAAATGTTTAAAAATATGTTTGAGGAATTGTACGTTAAAGGCTTGGGACATGACGATTTCGCTATTGTTAAAACATATTTAGAAAAAGTAAAAAGGATTTGTTTTTTTACTGACAACTGTGGAGAAATTGTCTTTGATAAAATCCTTTGTCGTGAACTTAAAAAAGCATATCCAAATCTTTGGATAACACTTGTGGTGAAAGGGGAATCGATTCTAAGTGATGCCACAATAAAAGATGTTGAGGCGTTACATTTTTTAGATGTCGTCGATGAAATTCTGAATACTGGGTGTTATGCTGTTGGAATAAATTTTTCTTTCCTGCCAGAGAAACTTGAAGAAGCATTGAATAGGTGTGATTTGATAATATGCAAAGGAATGGCTAATTATGAATCTTTTTCAGAGACAATGTATCGACCTATTGTATATTTACTACGAACCAAATGTAATGCTATTGCTTCTTCGATGAATTTACCCATAAATATCAATGCTATTAAGGTATACAAATAAGGGATATTTTTTTGAAGGATCGATTTTTTTTTGCAAATAATTAGTATTTATCAGTAATATTTATATAATATTAAGTACATAATTATATATTGTACGTGATTTATATGGGGGAAATAAACAAAAATAAATTATACGAAGATGCCATCTATTGGCATTTGATTGGAGAAGGATATTCTGATTTTATTGCAAAAGAGAAAGCAAAAAAAATGGCGGAAAAAAATGATTTGTTGTAGATTTTTCTAACTGCTTCTTCTAAAGAATAATAGTTTTTTTACACTTAATAGTTTTTTATATGTTAGATTACATGTCTAAAGATACCACAAAGATATTTTTGGAGAGATGGAAGGATCTGGAATTGGCAGGTATGAGAGATGGAAGGAAAAGGAATTATTGAAAAAATTCCAGATCCAATATGTTATACTTTATATATCATAATATATAAAACTATTCATCAATTATGTCAAAATGAAAAAAAGTCTATAGAAGAGCATTATATCTAAAATCGTCTAGAGTAGTTGTAAAAACTCAAAAGCCTTCTCAACTGCTTCTTCGCCACTTTCAACGACATGATAGGTGGATTCAACATGATTCATAATATTACCCGTTATGATTTCATCAACACATCCGCCTGTTCCTTTAATCAAAATCAATGGTTTTTGTAAGATCATTGCATAAGATATTTCATTTAATGTTCCCCATCGGCCCCCAATGGCTATAATAACATCACCAGAATTAACAACCAGATAATTACGTTTATGGCCTAATGCTGTAGGAATACCAATATCAATAAAAGCATTGGCTTCTTTTTTTGTATATGGCAGTATCCCAATTGAGATACCACCCTCTGATCTAACACCACGACAAGCAGCCTCCATAATGCCGCTACGTCCTCCACAAATCAAAACACCACCACGTCGGGCAATGCCTCGTCCGACTATTTCAGCAACTTCTAATGGGTGATTTTCCAGTTTTTCATCGTCTCCATCACTACCACATACAGAAATATTTATTCTCATCATATTCTGTTATTTATTAATCATTTTTATGCATTGTTGTATAAATGATAAAGAAAACAGAGAGATTATTCCAAAACTTTAATGTAGTTTCCTCTATCTTCTTTTTTTAATTTTTTTTCGTATCTTATTGTAAATCATTAAAAATCATATAATTATTCCTACATTTGTTTTTATTTACTAAGTATGATACAATATTTTGTTTATTATAAAAAATGTTGAGAGAATAAAAAATTACCATTATTGTGCTGAAGATGATGAAATATCTACATCTTCATTTATAAAACAAACAGTTTTTCGACCTCTTCTTTTTACTGTTATAAGTTCAGCCTGCTTCAAAATTTTAATATTATAATTTATGGTCTGTGGTTTTTTGTGTATTTTTTTGGCTATATCTTTTTGATTTATCCTTGGATTTTTTTTAATGATATTTATGATCTCGATTTGAAGTTCTGTCAAGCGAAACCGTTGTTCTTTGGGAAAAGTCATATGTTTTGGATAAAAAGCTCTATAACGCATTCCCTCCCGTCTTGATTTGATAAGCTCTGTTTTTTCCAATACTCGTAAATGATAGGATAATGTTCCATTTTTAACATCAATACCACGACGGATTTGATTATAATGAACTCCAGGATTTGTTTTTATATATCCATAAATTTGACCTCGTACAAACTGATCAAGAACATCTTCTTTTTGAATTCGAGTGTACAGTGGAATTAGCAGAGGAAGAAATGCAAATAGTTTATATTTACCAGTCTCCGTTAATGCAAATAAACCTAGTGCTAAAACACTAAATCCAGTTGTTGAAACAGCAACAGGTTCTTTGTATTCCTTAACTAAAAAATAACTATGAAGCATATGTCCCTCATAGTTGACATTATATTGTTTTGTTAGTACATGAGTAAACCCAAAACTATCACTGACATTTACCGAAATCTCATATGTTCCGCTCATTTCATAGATATGATTAACATATTTTTCGTATTTTTCATAGTGTTGAATCGTTCCATCTCCCCAATGTATGGAATATTCTTCAATATATTGAAGGAAAACAGGATTATCTAATTCATTAAAATAAATGTTAGTTTTATATTCTGATAAAGAACCAATAGATTGTTCAAAAGCAGCATTTAAGGTAAAATTTTGTATGGGGAGATCAACAAATTTTGTAACAATAAAACCGGTTTCCTGCAAGGGGATAGAGATCAAAAAATTATTCTCTACTTTTTCTATAATACTTCCTTTCGGCAGAATGCTGGCATTATATGTCGAATATTTCAATACTATTCTCTCATCAGCTATTTTTATAGCGATACAATAGTCTGGTAATTCAATTAAACCATTGGAACTATAATATATATCAGATAAAATGGTATCAATGGTCTTATTGTTTATGAGTGATTCATAGAAATCTTCATATGTTTCAATAGTATATTCATCACTAGAAACTGTTAAGTTATATTCGACATCTTGTTTAGATACCGTAAGATAGGAAGATGAGGATGCGCATATAGTAAATAGATTAAAAAAAAGTATGCTACAGAATATAAAACAAAGTATGAGATATTTAGATTCTAAGAAATTTTTAGAATAGTTTGTAGCATATTTTCTCATTATTGTATCATAGTATCTATGAGGGTATATGCTATTTATATGTTTTGAGACAAGATTTTGATTGTTAAAAACAACAGATATAATAAATAGCTCAATACAATAGTTCTAAATAGCACCACAATTATTTCATAATGATCAAACATGCAATTAAAAGAAACATCTCAAAAAACAACTTTATCATCACAAAATCAATCGTATGCATTAGAAGTTAATGGTCTTGTTAAAAAATTTAACAGATTTACAGCAGTTGATAATATCTCATTTACTGTACGATCTGGAGAAATATTTGGTTTTTTAGGTCCAAATGGAGCGGGAAAGACTACAACAATTAAATCAATACTTGATCTCATTCATGCTGATTCAGGAGATATAAAAATTAACGGTATTGATATAAAAAAAAATATAAAAGACGCGAAAAAATTTGTTGGTTATCTGCCTGAAAAAGTTGCATTTTATGATAATTTAACTGGATTGCAAAACCTCCAGTTTTATGCTCAATTAAAAAAAGCATCATCTGCAGAATGTCAATCATTAATGAAAGAATTTGGACTGCAAGATGCTATGCATCAAAAAGTTGGTACGTATTCAAAAGGTATGAATCAGAGACTTGGGATGGCTCGAGCTTTGTTGGGCAGTCCACCTCTTTTAATTCTTGATGAGCCTTCAGGAGGACTTGACCCTCGAGGTGTAATCCTTATACGTGAAAAAATAGTAGAAATGAAAAAAAAAGGAACTACAATTTTCATCTCTTCACACATTCTTAGTGAAATTCAATCAATATGTGACCGTGTTGGAATCATTAACAAGGGTATATTAGTAGCAAAAGATAGTGTGTCTGTATTAAGTAAAATGTTACAATTAAAACCAAAATTAACACTAGAACTTGAAACAATATCAGATGATATTGTTAATACAATTAAAAGTATTCAAGGCATAGATTCTGTTCAGATAATAAACAAGATAATTAATGTCGTCTGTAATCCATCGCTGAGATCAAAAGTAGTTGTAGCCATCGAAAACGCTGGTGGGAACATAATAAATCTTCATACCACTGAACCCTCTCTTGAGGAGGTATTTTTAAGATTTACGGAGGGGAAACAATGAACGTATCATTTCTCTATCCTATTAGTATGACCGCAAAAAAAGAGATAATGGATAACATAAGAAATAAATGGATAATATTTCTTTCAATTATTTTTGCTTTATTAACTCTAGTTGCCTCATATTTTGGATCAATTGGTAGAACAGGATGGCAGGATATAGATATGACAATAGAAGCAATGATGTCTCTTGTACAACTTCTCATTCCAATTATTGCTCTGATGCTGGGGTATGCCGCAATTATTGGAGAGATACAAAAAGGATCAATGAGTGCACTTCTCGCTCAACCAGTAACAAGAATTGAGATAGTTCTTGGTAAATTTATTGGATTAGGAAGTGTTTTAGCATTTACAATTCTTATAGGCTTTGGAATTGCTGGCATTATTATCGCAATAAACGTTGCTGATGTTAATTTTGTGCATTATACAATTTTTATGATATCCACAATTATAATTGGTCTTGTTTTTCTCAGTATGGCGCTTTTTTTCTCTACAGTGTTTAAGAAAAGATCAACAGCTATGGGTAGTGCTATTTTTCTTTGGTTTTTCTTTAATATGATTTTACCACTCATCACTATGGGTTTATTAGTTGCAGCCTTGACCTATGAAGATATACTCAATAACAGCATACCATCATGGTTTCATATCGCCAATTTGTTAAATCCTTTATCTACGTATACTATTTTTAATCAATTATCGTTAGGAATTTCTGGTACAATTCCAAATATACCTTATCCTAATTATTACAACCCAGCGTTAATGATGATAATACTACTTATATGGATCATTACATTTCTCTTATTATCATGTTGGAGATTTAAGAAAAGAGAGATTTAACATCCTGCATAAATCTTATAAATAGTACTTAATTACACTACCATTCATATATCTGGAGAAAGAGCCCATGAAAAGGCGAACAAGAAAAACTAATCCAATGCTCACAACCCTAATTCAGGAATTAAAAAAACAATCCTATGAACAGGATGTACCTCTTTGGAAAGATGTCGCATTACGGCTAGAAAAACCATCAAGAAATTGGCCGGTTGTCAATCTTAATAGAATTGATAGATATATTCATGAAAAAGAAACTGCTTTAATTCCCGGAAAGGTACTATCGTATGGAAATTTAACAAAAAAAGTTTCTATTGCAGCATGGGGATTTTCTGAAAAATCAATTGAAAAAATTAAAAAAGCAGGTGGTAAAACATTAACCATTGAGGATCTATTGAAAAGCAATCCGAAAGCAAAAGACATAAGGATATTGGGATAAATATGGTAACAATTATAGATGCAGAAGGCGCAATACTTGGCAGAATGTCTACAAATATTGCTAAACGTCTACTTAATGGAGAACAGATAGCAATTGTTAATTCTGAAAAAGCAATCATTTCAGGAAAAAAATCCACAATAAAAAGTAGATATACGCAAAAAAGAGAGGTAGGTACCTATCGAAAAGGACCGTTTTTTCCTAGGATGCCAGATCGCCTTGTCAAACGATCAATTCGAGGAATGATTCCATATCAGACACCACATGGACGTACAGCCTATAAAAATTTGAAATGTTATATTGGAGTTCCAAAAGAATTTGAAGGACAACCATTTGAAAAAATTGATGAGGCTAAAAAACAACCTGTTGAATTTATCACCGTTGGTGCTCTCTCGAAAATGTTAGGAGGGGACTATTAATGACAAAAAAAATTGTTAATACGTCAGGTAAACGCAAAACATCTATTGCAAAAGCAACTGTTAAGAAGGGAATTGGTCGAGTTAAAATCAATAAAAAACCTGTTGAGATTTATCAACCTGAAATCGCTAGATGGAAAATCTTAGAACCAATACGTCTTGCTGATAAGCATATGAGCTCTGTTGATATTGATGTGAGCGTAAGCGGTGGAGGGTTTATGAGTCAAGCAAATGCAACTCGTACAGCTATAGCTCGGGGGCTTATTGAATTTACGGGTGATGCCTCATTAAAACTTACGTATTTAGATTATGATCGCGATCTTCTTGTTAGTGATGCTCGTATAAAAGAAACAAAAAAACCTTTAGGTCGAGGTGCTCGTAAAAAGAGACAAAAATCATATAGGTGAGTTTATGATAATTCCAATTAGATGTTTTACTTGTGGCAAGGTTATTTCATCATCATATGAAGAATATGTTAAACGGTATTCTGAGTATAAAAAGGCTGTTGATTTAGGAGAAAAACCTAAAGAGAATCCTGAGAGGATCTTGGATGATCTTGGTCTTGATCGATATTGTTGTCGACGTATGATTATTTCCCATGTAAATTTGATTGAAGATGCAGCTCCGTATGAATAATTAAAAAATTATTTTTTTTATTTGTGCGTCTGTGCATTTATTTTTTTACATATTATAATTAGGATTTCATTACTTTTATGACATATTTATATAAATTTACAATTGTCATTGTCAAAAGCCCTGCCATGAATCCTAGCAATGCTATAGCAAATGTAGGCATTTTTTAGCATAACCCCCTTTTTTGTTTTTTTATTTTTTGATTTAATTGCTTGTTTTTCATTTGTTGTTTCACCCCTTTCAAAATGTAATGAAATTTAGTAACATGTTAATATTTGTCATCGCTACTATATATAATTTTTGTTTAATTCTGTCAAAAATAAAAATAATTTAAAATTAAATTAATTAATTATTTTATATATTATAATTTAACCAATCGAAAAAAATATAATAACATTCTGCATTACCAACCAATGGGTGATGGTAGATGCAAAAGACATTGTTTGATTTTATTGAAAATGAAATTCAAGAAAATTCAACATCAATCAAAAAAAATTAAGAAACTATGCTATAGTTGGTACCTATAGCTTAGATTTCTTATTTTTTGATAATCTCCAAATTGATATACATGCTAGTATAGCAAAAACAACAAAGCAGCCAATAGCCAGATATAAAAATAAGGGATTTTGAAATAACAATACTCCTTGATCAGCTCCATTTTCTAGGACGGTTATCACTTGGTCTTCAACTGTGGAAGTACCACCATCTACTTCATTTGCACGTTCAGATAAAGATTTAAATCCTGAAGAATAATCATTATCAAAATACGCATTTAAAGTTCCTTTCAGATACCATACTAGTTGAATAACGCCTGCCAACAATGCAAGAAATGAGATAGAAAACATAACAACAATTTTTGTGTTTTCAGGATGAAGGAGGCATTCACCTTTCCAAGTAAGCTTATACATAACCCATTTATGTCCTTCTCTCTCTTTTCGTTTTACAAGTCCTGCTTGGTGTAGTTTGACCAAATGTTCATGAAGTGTTGCTTTATTCAAATTTGTAACGGTGCTAATATCTTTTAGACTCATTTTTTTTCCATCAAGAACTCTCAGAATATCAAGACGAGTGTCTGAAGCAAGAGCTTTAAATGTTTCCATATCAAGAGTAACTTTAGTCATAGATATACAGTACTTTATTCCTTTAAAGCTTATATATTATTTCATTTTGTTTGGAAAAATCCAAACTATAAAAAAGACAACATTAATAATAGCAAATTTCTATAGCCTTCTCCCATATGAAACATGATCTCATTACTCATCTAAAAGAATGTGGAGCTATTCAATTCGGAAAATTTGTATTAACATCAGGTGCAATAAGTGAATATTACATTGATATTAAAAAAGCAAGTACCAATCCAGCAATATTACAAAAAATTGCCCACGATATGAACCAATACACCAGAGGATATGACATGCTTGCAGGTATGGAATTAGGCGCTGTACCTTTAGTAGTTGCCCTTTCACTTGAAACTAATTTACCATATGTAATTATAAGAAAAGAAAAACGAGGACATGGAACATCAAAACAAATTGAAGGTGGCGATGTAGAACAAAAAAAAGTCCTTATAATCGAAGATGTAGCAACAAGTGGGGGATCAATTATCAAAACAATTCAAATTCTAAGAGATAATAATGCCATTGTTGATAAAACAATAGTTGTTGTTGATAGAGAAAGTGGTGCAAGAGAAAAAATAAAACAGCTTGATGTTGAATTAATCCCCCTTTTATCTGTTAGCGATATTTTAAAAAAATAGTGTACATTAAATATTAGAAGTCGATGTAATACGGGAGGTATCTCAGTGAAAGTATTAGTTGTAGGTGGGGGAGCTAGAGAACATGTTATATGTGATGCTCTTTCACGGTCAAAACAAGCAAAAATTTACTCTGTAATGAGTAATCTTAACCCAGGCATAGAAAAAATATCAGATCATTTTTTATTAGAAAAAGAAACAAATATTGAAAAAGTTGTTTACTATACAAAGAAAAAGGAAATTGATCTTGTTTTAATAGGACCAGAAGCACCTCTTGAGAAAGGTCTTGTGGATAATTTACAAAAACAAAAAATTAAAGTATGCGCCCCAACAAAACAAGCCGCTCGCATTGAAACTGACAAAGAATGGATGCGTAATCTTCTCACCAAATATAATATCCCTGGGCAAATTCTACATCAAAGTTTTACTGATATAAAAAAAGCAGAACTTTTTATTGAAAAATTATCAGCTAATATTGTCATTAAACCAATAGGACTAACAGGTGGCAAAGGAGTTCATGTCTCAGGAGATCATTTTAATGGTACACAACAGGCCATGGAGTATGTCAATAAAGTGATAACAAACAAAATAGGCGGTTCTGCAAAAGTCCTCGTTGAGGAAAAAGCAATCGGAGAAGAGTTTACCCTCCAAGCGTTCACCGATGGATCCCATCTAGTTCCATTACCTGCAGTACAGGATCATAAAAGACTACTCCCTGATGATCAAGGGCCAAATACAGGGGGTATGGGATCATATTCCTGTGCAAATGGATTATTACCTTTTTTAACAAAAAAAGACTATCAACAAGGTGTTAGTATACTCAAACAGATTATTTCCGCGCTTGCATTAGAAAATTGCAGATATGTTGGACCTATTTATGGTCAGTTTATTCTTACTGCGACCGGAGTGAAAATAATTGAGATTAACGCACGATTTGGAGATCCCGAAGCAATGAATGTTCTTCCCTTATTACAAAATGATTTTTTACATATTTGCAATGAAATGATTCAAGGAACTCTTTCTGATACAGATATTGTTTTTGATAAAAAATCAACAGTCTGTAAATATGTTGTACCAGAAGGTTATGGCATAAAAAGCATGGTTGATCAGCCTATTCATGTCAATGAACAAGCCATTGATAAAACAGGTGCAAAACTGTTTTATGCCTCCGTAAATAAAAAAGGGAATGTTATTGTAACCGGCACATCTCGATCACTTGCTGTTGTTGGAATACATGATGATCTTGAGAAAGCAGAAGATATTTGCGAGCAGGGATTAAAAAATATAAAAGGCGATCATTTATTCATACGACATGATATTGGAACAAACAATCTTATTTCAAAACGTATTAAGCATATGGATCAACTTCGTGGGGCATAAATGAAACAAGAAATTTTTCTTTATTTTATTGGTACTGCAGGATCAGGTAAATCAACGCTAACAGGAAATTTTCAAAGTTGGTTTCGTTTACAAAGTCTTGATGCTATCATTGTTAATCTTGATCCAGGAGCAGAAAACCTTCCTTATGAACCGGATGTTGATGTCCGTGATTGGATATCCCTTCAAGAAGTTATGGAAACAAATGATTTGGGACCCAACGGCGCGCAGATTGCATGTGCCGATATGATTGCGTTAAATACTGAGGATATAAAAAAAAGTATTTTATCATTTAAATCAGATTATATCATTATTGATACACCTGGACAGCTTGAATTATTTGTTTTTCGAGAATCTGGTAAATATACTATTGAGTTTTTTAATCCTGATCGCTCAATGATTTGTTATCTTCTTGATCCAATACTAGCTCGTACAGCATCAGGATTTGTCTCTCAGCTTCTTTTATCATTAACCACAAATTTTCGATTGAATCAACCACAGATCAATATACTCAGCAAATATGACTTATTATCAGAAAAAGACAAAGAAATTATGAAAAAATGGTCTGAGAGTCCAGAAGATGTCTATGAATCGGTGTTAAATGAAGAACCATCAGTATACACGGAAATGAGTGGATCAATCTCACGACTTATTCAAGAATTTGGTGGACATACGCAACTAATACCTATTTCAAAAAACGATAGTGCTGGACTGGAAGATATTTATTCACAGATTCAGCATCAGTTTCATGGCGGAGAAGATCTAACCAAAGATTAAGTTGTTTTAATTATTCCCAGAACTGGTTCAAAAATAAGACCTTTATCCATTAATGATGTGAGAACTTCTTCTATTGTATCCTCATCAAGGCCTGTGTTTTTACATTTTTCAATAATTAAATCCCAGGCTGCTCCGTCTTCATCTTCTATTTTTTTTATAACATCTAAAACCGTTGTTTCTTGATCCTCTTTATCATCAAATGGTTCTTTCTGAGGTTTTTTTTGTATTTCTTTTTTTGTTTTCTTATCAGGGTTCTGTTCAATATCAGATAATGGAATTTCTTTTTTATTAATCGTTGATAATGGTTCTTGCTGAGATCCAACATATACCATTGATTCGCGAATCAATGATATATATCGTTCAATATCAACTTGTTTATATTCTTGCAAAGCATGAATAACTCCCTCAGATAATTCTTTACTATATCCAAGTTTTCGTAGTTCAGTGACAGTTGGTTGGTTCATTTTCATTGCTTCTGTTAAAGCTTGTATTCGTTGCTTTGTTTGCATACATGTTTCAAGAATCCATTGTGATCGTGCTTCTGCTGTTACTTGTCTTACAAGTTCAGGGCGTATGGAAACATAAAGATCTCCATCATCTGGAGTGTATGTACGTATTTTTCCGACAACTCCAACAAAAGCAGGGACATCAATTTGTAAGAGTTGATCGGTTGCCTCTTGTTGAAATTGTCCTGAATAGAGGGTAAATACACCAGTAGGATCAGAGATATGTGCTCTGATGAAATCTCCTCCCTCTGTTACTTGTTCAACATCAGTTAATACACCAATAATAAACAACCGATTAACTTTACTACCTAAGGGGGTAATAAGATGTGATGGAGTTTTTTCACCAGAATTTTTTATTTCAATTTTTGAATCATTATATTCCCCTGCAAATACTCTCCATGCAAGTTCACGTTTCATACAAATTCCTCCAAGTCGTGCATGATTTTTTCAGATTCAGTTTGGAGGTCAATTTCTTTGATAGTGATATCTTTTGCGATGAAGGTGATACCAAAATCATCACTTAATGCATTACCTCTCATTTCTACACGATGAGTAAACAGTTGAGAGTTTATCTGCTCCAAAAATGATTTCTCCCCTTTTGATTCATAGATTTTTTTTAATTCATTGTATGGTTTATTGAGAAGTTTTTCTGTTAAATTTTTATCAACAATTCCACTGACAACACCAGTACCATCATCAACAACTAGTTTAACGCGTAAATCTTCAACACCAGAAACAGGACCATGTATACTACATTGATCATCTAGTAATCGACGGTTACATTCAGGGCATCTTAAAATAAAACCAGACCCTTTTTGAATCTCAAGAATACTTCCTTGAATTGTGATATCCATAGCCCCTTTTTTTTCCATTAATTCGTGAATCATAAGATGCGGAGAGGTAATTTCTTCCTCAGGGATAATGTTTGATTCTAGTTTTTTAACAGTTGCTTTTTCATCAAAGGTTAATTGGGGTATACCACGCCAGGTTTTCACATAACCTCCTGATATTGTTAGAACATCACCCTTTTTGAGTTTAAAATCATGCCATGAAGTATATTGAGCTTTTCCTGTTTGATCGGCCAGGATTCCTGAAAAAACCGTTTTTTTGGTTCCATCTATGGTAACTTCTTTTTTATTTATTTCAAGGATTCTAGCTTTTAGTTCAACGGTTCCAAGACCTGACCGTAAATCTTTCACTTTTATGTCTTTTGGTTCAAGGATTAACTGTGGAACAGCAGATTCGTCTGTTTTTTCAATTTTTGTTCTATCTCCTAAATTTATTTGTGTTTCACCCTGCCATTCTTTTGTATATGCATTAGTAATATCAACTACATCGCCTTTCTCAAGTTTTAAATCATTCCAAGCAGTAAAAGAAAGAGTGCCGCTTTCATCGCCTAGGATTCCATAAAAAATTTTTTTGTTTTCCCCTTTAACAGTTATTTCCTTTTCGTTGATATAAACAATACGGCAAAGTACATGGACATTGTTTTTTCCAGGTAGTAAATCTGCAAGAAGAATTCGTTCAGATGCTTCTGGACTATAGGTTCTTGCATATTTTTTTAGCAGTGTTTGTTTGGCATGATCAAGAGGTACTCCATAATCGACGAATCTTTTGAGTTCTTTTTCTAAATCGTCTCGTGTTACCTGCATATCTGTGTTTCCTTCCAAAGCATTAAGAATATCCTCTATGTATGACTGTATATCATTAGTTATTAGAATTCCTCCCAAAAACAAGGATATGAAATAAGATATTGATATTTAAAAGTTGATATTTTCTGCAGTTTATTATTGTTTTTGCAAATGATATTGTTGACCATGATTTTTAAGAGATATAAAATTTTTTTAATATAATCCAATAATATTACCGTTTTTATCAATATCAATTTGTTCTGAGCTTGGTTTTCTTGGTAGCCCAGGCATCGTTGTAATTTTACCAGTCATTGGGACAAGAAAGCCTGCACCGGTACAAAACTTTATTTCTCTTACAGTTATTTTAAATCCTGATGGTTTACCAAGAAGTTCAGCATTATCTGATAGTGAATAAGGTGTTTTGGCCACACATATAGGTAATTTATCAAGACCAAGTTTTTCACAAAGTTTTATATCATTTTCTGCAGATACACTATAGACTACATTGCTTGCCCCATATATCCTTTGAGCTATTGTCTGAATTTTTTCTTTGATAGAAATATCAACATCATACAAAAAGGAAAAATTTGATGATGTGTTATGTATTAAACTAACAAGTTTTCCTGCAAGTTCAATTCCTCCTTCTCCTCCTTGTCTCCAAACATCTACAACTGCAATAGGAACTTGTTTAGAATTACAGAATTGTTCAATAATATGTATTTCTTCGGTGGTATCACCAAGAAAAGAATTAATCGCAACAATAACAGGAACGTTAAATAGAGAAATATTTTCTAGATGTTTTTCGAGATTTGATAATCCCTTCTTTAATGCCTGTATAGTACTTCCATTTCCATGTCTTTTTAATGATCTCACCGTTACTATGAGTACAACAGCATCTGGAGTGAAATTCGCAGACCGGCAGACGATATTAAAAAACTTTTCCGCTCCCAAATCAGACCCAAAACCTGCCTCTGTTACAAAATAATCAGCAAGTTTTAATCCCATGGTAGTAGAAATAATACTACTAGTACCATGAGCAATATTTGCAAATGGACCTCCATGAACAAATGCAGGAACACCCTCAATGGTTTGGACAAGATTTGGCATTATTGTATCCCGTAAAAGAGCTGACATAGCACCCACTGCGTGTAAATCATGTGCAGTTATTGGTTTGTTATCATAGGTGTAGGCAACAATTATTTTTGAAAGTCTTTGTTTTAAATCAGCAATATCTTTTGAAAGACACAAAATAGCCATGATTTCTGATGCAGGTGTAATAGCAAATTCAACTTCGTGAGGAACACCATCTTGTGGTCCTCCTAGACCAATAACAGTGTTTCTTAATGCTCGATCGCTTATATCCAGTACTCTAGGCCAAACAATATATCGAGGGTCGATATGAAAGATATCTCCATGATGGATATGATTATCCAAAAGACTTGCAAGCAGGTTATGTGCACTGGTAATAGCATGCATATCCCCAGTGAAATGTAAATTTATATCTTCCATAGGAAGAACTTGAGAGTATCCGCCTCCGGTTGCCCCTCCTTTTATTCCCATCATGGGACCAAGCGATGGCTCTCGAATACCAAGCATTGTTTTTTTACCTAAAAGAGATAATGCTTGTGCAAGCCCGATGGTAACTGTTGTTTTTCCTTCACCACCGGGAGTTGGATTTATTGTGGTAACAAGAATTAATTTTCCATTTTTGTTATTTTTTGTTCTCTTCAAAACATCTAATGATACTTTGGCTTTATTGGTTCCCCATAAGCTATATTCATCTTCTTGTATTGCTGCAGCAGTTGCGATTTCTTCAATTGGTTTAAGCTTTACTGATCGAGCTATTTCAATATCTGGTTTCATAGTTCAAGCTTAAGGATAAAAGTCATCTACTTAAAAATTTTCTTTCCAAACTACATAGTTTATTTTGTCAAAAAATTTTATTTATAAATCAATTTTTCTTGTTGTCCACATATCTTTATTCAGATATGAATAGATTGTGTCATTCGAACTTGCTACCATTTCCTTATTACTATAAGAAAGATATTTATGTTTAGAAAAACGCAATATAGTGTTTTTTGCTAGAATCCAATAATGAATGCGCCATTGACGTCCATCCATAAGAGTAATTAATTCACGTTGAGTAGTAAGTAATCCTTGTGTTTCAAGCATATAAAAAAGCTGTCTTTCTTTATGTTCTAATTGATTATCAATAATTCGATCGTCAAAACCAAAAAAATCAAGGATTGTTATCGCTATTTTCTTGGCTTCTTTTTTGTTGATATGTAATTTTTCTTCTATTGCGGTAGATAAATCATATACTGTGATTATATTCAAAAGATCCCCCTAGGATGCTTATATTAATAGTTTCTTCTTCAATAGTATTTATAATTTTCCCTTAATTTTAATTTTATTTCAATAAAAAAATGAATTTATTTTTAAAATATTCTTATCTATTGATAGTAAATATCAAATAAATTATTAGTAATTAATGAGAAAAATTATCTAATTTTATCTAAGTTGAAGTAGAATAAATACTATTTAATAGAAATCAGTTAGTTGTATAAAAAGTTCATTTGAAAAAGTATTATATGAGAAATCATACATACCTGTACTTTGAGAAGTTCTATGAAAATTGCATTAATCTCTGGCAGACCAGCTATTGCAGATAAAGAATCTAATATTAAAAAAATGGAGAGCTATATAAACAAAAACAAAGCAGATATATATGTTTTTGGTGAGATGTTTTTAACTGGCTATCCGTGTAAAGATGAATTTAAAAATCTTGCTGAAACAACACAGGGAAATTCAATTCAATACATGAAAAAATTGGCACAAAAACATGATTGCTACATTGTTTTTGGTATGCCTTTAAAAGATGAGCATGTCAAAGGTCTCATTTATAATTCAGCCATATTAGTTCATCCAGAAGGAAAGATAGATTATTATAATAAGAGATTTCTAATAAACTTTGGGCCTTTTGAAGAAAAAATTTTTTTTGATGAAGGTGAAGAATCAAAAGTATTTGATACAAAATTTGGAAAAATTGGTTTGTTTATTTGTTACGATTTGTATTTTCCAGAAATAACAAGGGTACTTACCCTTCAAGGAGCCGATATATTGATATGTGTCTCTGCCTCGCCTTCGACAACCCGTAAATATTTTGAAACTTTATTACCTGCAAGAGCATTAGAAAACACAATTTTTATTGTTTATTCCAATATTGTGGGAACTCAAGAAGAACTCGTGCTATGGGGAGGGTCTCAGATATATGATCCTTTAGGAAATCTTCTTATAAAAGCACCATACTTTAAAGAAAGTATCATAACCTATGACCTCAACATCCAGATGATAGAAACAGCTCGTGCAAACAGACCAGTACTTCGAGATATTCGGCCTGAAATATATCATGATCTCTACAGCCTTTCTCGTTTTCATAAAATAAAATCAAAAAATAAATATCATTGAAAATATTGTTTTTTTGGTAAAAAAATCCATAAAAAAAATTCACAAACTTTTTTTACATAAAAAAACATTATGGGGGCTGTGTAAATTTTCTTTACTAGGGGCAAGGCATTATTGTGATACCAGAAGAAGAAACAATTATCAAAGACCTAAACAAAAAAGCAGTGATTGTAAGAAAACATGTTATCGAAATGCTTTATAGGGCAAAATCAGGACATCCTGGTGGTTCACTCTCCGCTGTGGATGCTATTGTTGCATTATATTTTAATCATATGAAGTATAATCCAAAAGACCCCGATGATCCGCAAAGAGATCGTTTTATTCTAAGCAAAGGTCATGCAGCTCCTACATTATATGCTGCTCTTGCTGAATGCGGATTTTTTGAAGTAAGTGAATTATACCATTTACGAAAGATAAATTCAATGCTTCAAGGCCATCCAGTATGCTCACACATTCCAGGAGTTGAAGCCTCGACAGGTTCTTTAGGTCATGGTCTTTCTTTTGCTGTTGGAGTTGCCTTAGCAGGTAAACTAGATCAGAAACCTTATAATGTATATGTCATGTTAGGTGATGGGGAAACAAACGAAGGGCAAATCTGGGAAGCGGCTGCAACTGCATCACATTATCGATTAGATAACCTTGTTGCATTGCTTGATAGAAATTTTTTACAAATAGATGGCAGAACAGAGGATGTCTTACGACTTGAGTCAGTCTATGATCGATGGAGTTCTTTTGGATGGCATGTCATTGAAGTTGATGGTCATGATATAAAACAAATTCTTAAGGCATTGCAACAAGCTAATAACCATAAGAACAAGCCAAGTATGATCATTTTAAATACCGTGAAGGGCAAAGGGGTTTCTTTTATGGAAAATAATGTAGACTTTCATGGTGTACCACCAAATGAAATAGAATATAATCTAGCCCTAACTGAGCTTGATATCCTTCTTAAAAAAGTTGAGGAATCTCCATGAACAAAGAGATGGTGAACCCAAGAAATGCGTATGGTGAGACCCTGGTTGAAATGGGAAAGAAACATTCTAATCTAGTTGTTTTAGATGCTGATTTATCAAAATCAACAAAAACAATAATGTTTGCAAAAAAATTTCCTCATCGTTTTTTTGAGATGGGAATAGCTGAAGCAAATATGATTTCTGCTGCTGCAGGTTTTGCTTCATGTGGTAAAATACCTTTTGTAAGTACATTTGCAGTCTTTGCTACAGGAAGGGTTTATGATCAGATACGCATGGATGTCGCATATTCGAATGCTAATGTAAAAATATTTGCTACTCATGGTGGAATCAGTGTAGGAAAAGATGGTGCAAGTCATCAAATGATAGAAGATATAGCTCTTATGAGGGTACTTCCAAATATGACAGTATTAACTCCAAGTGATGCTATACAAACCAAAAAAATTGTTGAACTGATGACTGAAACATATGGGCCTATGTATGCGCGAATTGGTCGTGCAGATGCTCCATTAATTTACAAACAACATGATGTTCAAGACATCAAAATTGGTAAAGGTTTGACGGTGAAAGACGGTTCAGATATTACTATTATTGGATGTGGAACAATGGTTGATCATGTTCTTGATGCAGCAAAAGAGTTAGAGAAACAAGGGATCTCGACAAAGATTATTGATATGCATACCATTAAACCTATTGATTCAGATCTGGTGAAAACATGTGCAAAAGAAACAGGGACAATTATTACAGCGGAGGAACATTCCATTATTGGTGGTCTTGGTAGTGCTGTAGCTGAGATTCTTGCAGAAAATAAAATCTGTTGCGCATTTAAAAGAATTGGAATCAATGATATCTTTTGTGAATCAGGATCTCCTTCAGATTTATTTGAAAAATACAAACTTAACGCCAAACATATTGCCCAGACTGCAAAAGAATTGTTATAAATTAGACCTATCAACGCCAAATTACAAGAGTTAGAATATCTTTATCCTGTAAAATATGATCTAATCCAACTTTTTGAGTGTCATGTTTAGCTGATGGTCCTGAAATTGTGGCATATCTGAATTTTCTTTTAAACTCTCTATGAAGTTTACGGCATGCATCTTCAACTTTTGCATTTTTTGACAAGATGAGTGGTTCATTAAAATCTGTTTTTTTGCCAACAGGTTTTAGATACACACGGATGAGATTTAATTTATTAAAAATTGCTTCTTGAAGCTGAGGTATTCCCTCTCCTGTAATTGCAGAGACTGCTATAACTGGCAATCCTTTGTCTTTTATTTCTTGAGTTATTGAAATAATATCGCTTTGTTTAACTAAATCTTTTTTATTTATTACCACTAACCCGGGTACATATATTCTATTAGTAGAAAATGAATCAATCAACTGATCCTGAGTGATATCCTGGCGTACAATAACATCTGCATTGATAACAAATTCAGAAGCAATTGACTTAATAATCTCTTCTGTGAGAAAGGATAGCTTAAGTGTTGAGTATACGTTAATTCCACCTTTGTCTTTTTTGTTGACTATGACATCAGGCGGTTTTTGATTTAAACGAAGCCCTGCGCCATATAGCTCATTTTCAATAAGATGAAGATGATGTATCTGTTTTGCATCAATCATTAGCACTGCCAAATCAACATTTCGAATAGCGGAGAGAATTTCTTTTCCTCTCCCTCTACCTTCAGATGCTCCTTTGATAATTCCAGGCAGATCAAGAAGTTGTATATCAGCTCCTTTATACTTCATAATTCCTGGTATAGCATCTAATGTTGTGAAATCATAAATACCAATTTTACTAGAGGCCCCTGTCATTTTATTAAGAAGAGTGCTTTTTCCAACACTAGGAAATCCAATGAGCCCTACCGTTGCATCTCCAGATTTTTTTATTGAAAATCCTTTACCTTTTGATGATTGGCTTTTTCTTTTTTCTGCTTCGTCTTTAAGGCGAGAAATTTTAGCTTTTAACTTTCCGATATGATGCTCTGTTGCTTTGTTTTTTTGAGTGTTAAATATTTCTTCCTCAATTTTTTTTATCTGATCTGCTATCGATGAATCCATAACCATCACAATTCTACTGGACGATATGGGTTCCAGTTTTTCCCTGAACCGCCTCCCATCCTTTATCAATATGAGAAATGATTACTTTTTGACCTCCAGATTCTAAAAAACGAATTGCTGATAATATTTTAGGTGCCATGCTTCCTTCAGCAAAATGCCCTTGTTGGTAATATTTTTTTAATTCATTTAAGGATATAGTATCAAGTGGTTTTTGTTGAGGTTTATTATAACTGAGAAATACTTTTTCAACATCAGTTAATATCAAGAGAAGATCAGCATTTATCGCTGAAGCTAATCTCTCTGATGCCAGGTCTTTATCAACAACAACTTCGACCCCATCTAGCCCCCATCCTTTTTTATCAATTACTGGCATGCCTCCTCCCCCTGTAGCTATAACAATAATTCCATCATCAAGCATCTTTTTTATGATATCTGCTTCAACAATGCATGTTGGGTCAGGTGATGGGACAACCATTCTCCATCCTCGATCAGTTTTTTTCATTTTTATTTTTTCTTGTTCTAATTGCTTTGCTTCATGTTCTGAATAATAAGGACCGATTGGTTTTGTAGGATTTGAAAGCGCTGGGTCGTTTGGATCAACAATCACCTGAGTGATAAGGGCAACTACGGATTTGTTTATTTTTTCGCGTTGTAATGAATTATATATACATTGTTGTATCATATAACCAATGAATCCTTGGCTTTTTGCGACACAGATACCCAGAGGCATTGGTGGTGTTATATGTGCTGCTTCTTTATTCTGTATTAATATTGCTCCTACTTGAGGACCATTTCCATGTGTTATAACAATATCCCATCCGTGTTTGATGAGCTTAACAATAGATTTTGTGCTTTCGCGGGTATTTGCAAATTGTTCATTAATTGTTCCTTTTTGGCCTTGTTTTACTAGCGCATTGCCTCCAAGTGCTATTACTGCTCGTTTTTTCATAATTGTTGCCGGAAAATATGTTCTTATTATAAAAAACAAATGGTAGGTATTAAAGTATATATACCAATGTTTAGTTTAAAATTTGAATATATGGATGATTGTTCTAGAAAAAATTTGGTTTCTTGCTTGGTTGATCAGGGATACATAAAAAGCCCGTCAGTAAAAAAAGCATTTTTAGCTGTTTCAAGAGAAAAATTTGTCCCTATAGATCAGAAATCCTATGCATATCTTGATAAACCTTTACAAATCGGAAATAATCAAACTATATCTGCACCTCATATGGTCGCAATCATGTGTGAATCACTGGATATAAAACCTGGACATAAAATTTTAGAAGTTGGATCTGGGTCGGGATATCATGCAGCTATTGTATCAAAATTAGTAGGAGATAGCGGTCATATATATTCTGTTGAAAGAATTGAAAAACTTGCAAAAAAAGCTCAGGATAATCTTAAATCTGAAAATATTAGTAATGTTACCATTGTTATCGGCGATGGTTCAGAAGGATTATCAACATATCAACCCTATGATAGAATTTATGTGACTTGTGCTGCCCCTCAGGTTCCACAAATGCTAATTGATCAATTAGCTAATCATGGTAAACTATTGATTCCTGTGGGAGACATGTATTGTGAGTTACAGTTAATACAAAAAATAGGACAAAAGATCAAGATCAAAAATCTTGGCGGATGTGTTTTTGTTCCCCTAATCGGAAGATATGGACAGCATGAGAAGTGAAATAATAATGAATAAAGCTGATGATGTAAATATAGTAGTTGTGTATTATTCATATGAGGGGAATACTCGATTTATTGCACAGTGCATAGCTGAGGAAATAAATGCAGATATGCTTGGATTAAAACCGGTAAAAGAGATGAATTCAAAGGGGTTTTTCAAATATTTTTGGGGCGGGAAAAAAGTTGTATTCAAACAGAAACCAGAATTATTAGCCTTTGATAAAAATCCTAATGAATATGACATTATTTTTATTGGTACTCCGGTATGGGCGCTTACATTTACGCCTGCAATTCGTACATTTTTTTCAACGATCCATCTTAAAAACAAAAAAATTGCTCTTTTTTGTTGTCATGAGGGCAGTATGGGAAAAACATTAAACAATATGACTCATCATGTGTCTGACAATGATATTGTTGGGGTAAATGATTTTTTTAATCCTTTAAAAGATATGAGAGAGCAAAATAAGAAAAAAGCTAAGAAATGGGCAGGAGAAATCATTAACAATATATTGTAATACTATTGTAGCCTTCACTGCTTGTATCCAATATCTCTTAAGAATTGTTTTCGCCATGCAATTTCTTTAGGATTTTCTAGTCCTTTTGGGGAAAAACCATCGATAACGCCTAATATTCCACGGCCGATCTCACCGTTATTTTTTGTTTGTGCAATTACAATTTTTGTTGGATTTGCTGTGGCACAAAAAATTGTACAGACTTCAGGTATGTTTTTTATGGTGTTTAAAACATTTATTGGATAACAATCTTTCATAAAGACAATAAAACAGTGTCCGGATGCTATTTTTAATACATTATTCTCAGCGATTTTTTTAAGGTCGTTATCGTTTCCCTCACTTCTGATTTTACATGATCCGCTTGCTTCGCAAAATGCTATACCAAATTTTGCTTGGGGAACAGAGGTAACCATTGCTTCATATATATCTTCTACTGATTTAATAAAATGAGTTTGTCCTAAAATAAAATTTATATCCTGTGGTTTTTCAATTTCTACAATTTCCATTTGTATTTCAGTCATAGTCTTCCTCCAATGATTCGTTAATATGTACCTCATATAAAAGTATAATAGAAGAAATAATCTTTTTTATGTAAAAATTAGATTGAATATAAAAATATTTTTTATTTAACCATTTGATGAAAGTATTTTTATTCGCGTCTTCTTCCAAGTCGTAGGAATATTAAGCGATATATGGTGTCTACATCGATTAATGTTCCATCTTGATCATAGCCGTAGACAGATAGCCTATTTATTATCGTCCACATTGTTGTATTTACTAAAAAACCATCTGAGGGATCTTCATCTATAATAGTAATATTATCTCCAAATATTGGGTTAAAAAGTTCAAATTTTACGCTTTGAACATATTCTGAAGCGGATGCCTCTATATAAATTTCATCTATGAAACTAAGGATAATAACTGCTCCAAGTCTTTCGAGTAGGGGCAGATATATATTGGAGTAATTTACATCTACTACGCTGAAGTAAAGATGGCCTGGTTGAAAAGTGGCAATGGAGATTTGTGTATCAATAGATATGTTAAAAGGTTCTGACCATTCAGATTCAAGACCATGTATATCTCTTGCTTTTACCCGTATATCATAAATTCCTTTTAGGGGCCAGCTATAATTTAATTTCATTTGTTCGCCTGGTTGATAGGGCCCTTTCCAATCACTCAGATTACCATCACGCCAATCCCATTGATAGAATAATTCATCTCCTTCGTAATCATATGCTTGGGCAGTAAAAAATAGTGAAATATTTTGACCTGCAACCGGAGGTCCTGAAATAATTTTTGGTGTTGTTGGTGGAAGATTTCCTATAACTTGTTGCATATGTGGATAATTATCTTTGTTATCGCTACCATTTATAGTATAAGGAGTATCTCCAATTCCATCTCCATCCTCATCAACTCCGGTATAATCATCCCAGTAGTTTCCTCCAAAAGGATATCCATTATCCCATGTATTTATTCCATTATCATAAGCATGAGCAGTATTGTTTAAGAAATTATTATAGTAAAAAGAGTTGTTAAAAGAGGCATTACAATAAATTGCATATCCAGAATTATTTTTAATATAGTTGCATGCAAATAAGCTATTGTTTGAGTTTTTGAGATAGATTGTATCGTTGCTGTTTGCTATAAAAGTATTGTGTAGTATAGTTTGATTATGAGATTGATACAGGTAGATACCTACATCGTTATGTGTTATCATATTTCTTGTAAGTAACGTATAATGTGAACTCATCATAATATTCATAGCAGCCGAATTGTTTTGAATACTATTTTTGTTAAAGAGATTATCTGTAGAATAATTCATTAGAATACCATAGGTGTTATTTTTTATTAGATTTGTTGAAAACGTATTATGTGATGCATATGCCATGCGTATTCCAATAGAATTATCAGAGATAATTGTGTTGGTAATGATATTATAATTGGTTGGTTTTTGATTCATATGAGAAAGAAGTATCCCAATAGTGGCTTCTGATATGATAGAATCTGAAACAACGCAGTAATTAACCCCATCGATATGAATGCCTGCAGAATGTTGGTTTGTAATGGAAAAATTATTAATGGTTATTTCATCGACTCTTAAATGTATTGAAGGAGCAGTTGACGTTGATATAAGCAGCACATCTGTTTTACTTTCCCCAAGGAGCTGTATTGCTTTGTTAATATATACATTTTCATTATATATGCCATTAAAAACATAGACAGTATCACCAGTATTGGCATTATCAATACCATCTTGTATATGCTGATAAGGATGCTCTAGTGTTCCATCCCATGGTCCTTGGGTATTATTAGTATCAACGTAGATAATGCTTCCGTTCAAATATGACTGTGAAAAGTGCTCTCCATCATCATTTTCTATTAGGTTATATGGGGCTGCAAAGCTAGTTGAGGTGATAAGCAATATTGTAAAAAATAAAACAGATATTTTTATTATTTTTTGATGTAAACTCATTTTCATTCCTCAATCCTACCTATCATAGGTGATTTTCTAAATATTTAATAGTTTTGTAATTATATATTATTTATACTTTTTTGTTAAGTTGGTTAAGTTGGATTTAATAATCGTGCCCTTATATTATTGACTATGTTCATTGCACGTGATTGACGAACAAGATGAATGTATAAAAAGAAATCAATTTGATCAATATCAATTAATACCCCCTCACTATTATAAGCAGAGACGGATAGCTGCCAAATGCCAGTGTAAAGCGGTAGTGATGCTTCGAAACCATTTGAAATATTTTCATTTAGAAAAGAATAATTTTCAAACGAAATTAAATCAGATGCATTAAATAAAACAGAGTGTACATGTTCTGACGTGTTAGTTTGCATAAGAAGATCGGGGTCTCTGCTAACCATAACAATTGCGCCAATCATATCTAGAAAAATAATATATCCATATGGATTTTCTTCAGCAAAGATATTTAAATAGATAAATCCTATTTCTAGGTTAGTTATCGATATTTGCGATGCTATAGAGATGTTATAAGGTTCAGACCATCCACTTTCTTGATCATAATTATCTTTTGCATTTACTCTTATTGGATAAATACCTTCTTCAAACCAACTGTAATTGATGACTATTGGTATCCCAGGTTCATAGGGGCCCATCCATTCGGTAACATTACCATCACCAAAATCCCACTGATAATAAAGACTATCTGCGTAGGGATCTTCTGAAACTGCTGAATAATTTAACAGAATAAATGGTCCAGCATTAGTAGGGCCAGAAATAACAGGGATAGGTGGATCAGCTTTTTCAATCATTATAGAAAAGTTAACAATTTGACTTTGCTGGCCAGTTGGTACCTCAGCAAACAATGATATAGTATATTCATCTAGTGTTTCCCATACATGAACAACTGTAGTATTTTCTCCTGAAGGCAAAGGACCGATCCATTGATCTGTTCCATCTCCCCAATCAATATAATAAAGAATATCTCCAAATCCTTGATATTCAGATCCGCCGATTTGAAACTCAACTTCTTCTCCAAGATAAGCGATATCAGGTCCACTAAATTGTGGTACCGTTGGATCTTCAGGAAGAGGTATTTCAAGTGAAGTATTTGAACTAACATTTATATAATACCCTTGACCTGGTTGAAAATAGCCAATTTCATTAATCCATTCTGTTTGGTTATAATAAATCATTGCATCGTGTTGGTCGATAACAGCTATTAATGAACCTTCATCTATGAGAGGATTTACAACTTCAAGACCATCTCGGGGCTCATAAACTGGATATCCTATTAAGTTCATTCCTTGATTTAATTCAATTGTCTGGGGGAGTTCAGCAAGAGTACCATTCACAGATAATGAGGTACTTTGATTTACCTGCAGTTCGTATCCTTTTGTAACCTGCATATCGCCAATGGTATCAGTCCCATTCTGCGGATATAAGACACCACCCTCCCCATCTATCATTATCAAAAAAGAACCTTCATCGATTAATGGCTGAACGATACTAAGCATACTCATATTTTCTGGTTCAACATTAAATGAAATATAATTCCAGCCCTCAGAAAGATTTAAGATAAGCTCATGTTCATTTTTATCTAAATAATCATAAAATATATTACCATTTTCTCCAGTGTTATTATCTGATTGCTCTTGGGATGTAACAAGAGAAATAGGTGCAACCATTGAAAGAAGTAAACTAATTACTAATAGCAAGGTTATCTTTTTTTGCATAATATATATACCCCCGTATACTTGTAAGTATAATATAACGTGCAGGCATATATAATTTTCTATTAACAAACCACGTTTTAACGATAATGTTTTTTTAAAATGGAATAAAAAGACAATCCTGATTATATAATTCAGGATTATTTGTTATAATGTTTTGTCCATTCGATACGTCGAGGTATTCGTTTAAGATTCAACATATTTTTTTGACATTTCATTTTACAAAAATTTAGAACAGTTCCATCTTTTTTTACAAATATTTTTCCTGTTCCCGGTTCAATATCATTTCCACAAAATGAGCAGTTCCTTTTTTCAACCATGAAACTCACCCTCTATCGAGGACCTCCAAGTCTTTTAGCTTCTCGTTGAGTTTCACTAAGCATCAAAATATCCCCAAGTCGAACAGGCCCAATAACGTTTCTTGTGATAATTTTTCCTTTATCTCGTCCATCTAAAACACGTATTTTTACTTGAGATGCTTCACCAGCCATCCCTGTTCTATCAATGACTTCGACTACCTCACAAGGAGTTCCTTCTATCATAATTCTAACCCTGTTTCTTTATTGATTCAATCTTTTTTACAATGGTATCAATTGCGTCTTTATCCTTACCTGGTGTTAAAATAGCTATTGCTGTGGTTGGTACACCAAGACCTGCTGCGTTGCCTAATTCTTCTTTACTTGGAACATAGGTATACGGGATCTTTTTTTCTTCACATAATAATGGCATATGAGCAAGAATCTCTTCAGGTGTAACATCTTCTGCCATGACAACTATTTTTGCCTGGCCTCGTTCAACATGTTTTGTTGCCTCATTTGCACCTTTCCCTATTTTTCCATTATCTCGAGCCTTTTCCACAAGTTCATAGGCTAAATCTTGTAGTTCTTTTGACACTTGAAATCGTACATACATTGCCATCTTTTTAGCCTCCTTTCAGAGCTTTCATCGAATCCATATCTAAGGAAACGTAGAAGCTGGAATGTAGGGCCTATATAAAAACCTTTTTCAGTTACAATGACTGATTTTTTTTTATTTTTATCTAATCAAGAGGTAACGGAATCTTTTC
This sequence comes from Thermoplasmatota archaeon, assembly GCA_046496795.1. GTDB lineage: Archaea > Thermoplasmatota > E2 > DHVEG-1 > DHVEG-1 > JAUWYM01. The sequence continues at coordinate 5,390 of JAWOGM010000074.1, read as the reverse complement.
TACTTCTAGTCGATCGGCAGTAGGATATTCTTCTATCATATAACAGGCATGTCCTTGTCTTGTAATGTTGTCTGCAATCTTTTCAAGTATCCAGGCTCCTATTTCTAGTCTATTTTTTTCTGTATTCATATGTATATATTTTTTTGAGATATGATATGTTTGTTGAATAGAGCGATAGAGTTCTTTTAGTGTAATATTTGTTGGGATAATTATTCCTTTAAGTAATGTTCCATCTTTGGTTATTACTTCATATTCTTTGGCAATTTTTTGAGCTCTTCGTTTTATTCTGTTTTGTAATTGAATTCCATCTTTAAAGGAAACTGAGCAATAATGAACTCCGATCTCAAGTTTTTGCTGTTGAATTTGGCTGATCACATTGAGCGCTGTTTCTTGACTGTTTTGTACCGCTGCTGAAAGTTCGTCTTTGACTTCATATCCTTTAGACATAAGTGCTTGAACGTTTCGTTCTGAAAATTCTAGCTCATTAAGATTAACCCATTGTAGTTGATTTGTATCTGCCCATTGTATCATTTGAATAATTTCGTTTTCCATAGTAGGTATAACAGGTATTTCAATAGCTACATCAATTGATTCGTCTACCGATTTACGTATCACTTGAGCATAAGGACTTGTGTTCATACAATTCCAGTATTGAGGTGATGGATGAAATCTTATTTCATCTAAACCTGCTGATATTAGAGAGGATATTTTATTTGTATGGATGAGTCCTGATGTATAGAGATGAATATGAAAATCTGATCCAAAAGTATCTTTTAGCAAAATGATATATTTCTGTGTTCTTTCCCAGACAAGAAGTGGATCTCCTCCAGTTATTCCTGCGCCTTTTGCCGTGATATATTCTGCTTCTCGTATGAGTTTTTTTGTGTCATTTTCATTGTTTAATTTCCATTCATCAGCATATATGATATCTTTTTGTCCTTTTTCAAAACTAAGAGGACAATAATAACAATGTGCCGAGCAAAGACCTGTTATAAGAACAACCATTTTTGATCCCTGTGCGCACATTTTACAAGCTGGGGACAGTGGTCTGGTATATAGGCTTTCGTTATGCCATGAATAAATCTTTTTCATTAGTAAAACAATATTAGTTATTAATTTATTAAATCAATTATCGGTTGATAAAATTTTTTTTGAATAAAGCGATATGCAAAGACTAATTAAAAAATAGAAAAAAAGATAGGTGAATCACCTATTTTTTTATTTCACTGTAGAAAAGTGGTAAAGATATGGTCAATGAGTGGAAATCTTTGTAGTATTTTTTGAAGCCATAAGATAAGTGGTGTATTGTAAATATTTTGACTCGCCGGCATTGTTACTTGAAGTGTTGACCAGTCACTTTCTGCTCCTTGAGAATCTTTTGCTTTTATTTTTATTTCATACTCTCCTTTTTCATACCATATATGATGGGCGCTTGCGACAAAGCCTGATGCATAGGGACCTATCCATTCTTCCGCGGTACCATCTCCCCAGTCAATATAGAAAAACACTACATCTCCATCAGGATCTACAGAGCTAAATCTATAGAGATATTCTATATTTGGTTTTCCTGATGCAGGGCCAGTTATCTCTGGTGGTGATGGTGGAGGGTTTGGATCAACAGCTGTGGTAAATGACCATACAGGACCTTCTGTTGACTCTCCGTGGTTATCAAATGCGATTATTTGCCAGTAATGAAGAGTTCCATAGTCCATTGTTCCTGGATTATAATCCGTAGTTGTTTGTCCGCTATTTACAAGGGGTGGCGGGTTTGTTGTTCCAAAGTAGACATCATAGGTTACCTGATCCCCAGGATTTGGGTCTCCTCCAGTCCAGTAAAGATTTGCATTAAGATCAACATCTACTGCTCCATCTGCTGGGATAGGATTGCTTGGTTCATAGGGTGGTACGTTATCTGCAAGTGCAAAACCTGCTGTTTGATCAACATAGTATGCATCAAAAGGATTTGAACTGGGTGGATATGAGTAGCCTTGATTCCATTCTGAGTTAAATACTGCAGCAATCACCATAAGATTTCCATATTGTATATTTGGATATCCATAGGTGTTTCCATTCCATGTAGTTGAATCAGACCATTCATCACTTTCTGGAATACTTATACCCTGGTTAAACGCGTAATTTAAAAATGGAAATGTATAGGGGTATCCTGCGGTATCATACCATCCAAGAGAGGATACAATTTCAGTAACATAGACTCTGATATGACCGTCGTAGGTTGTTGGTTCATTATTTATGACAGTTACATCGATATCCATTGCCGCATTACCGAGCCATTCAACATCTAACATTATATCGATATCAGGTACCACGCGGTTACCAGACTGAGTAATCATGCCTTCATAGGTTGCTTGCGCACCAGGGATACTGCCTGCACCAACACTAACTTTATAGCCGCCATCAAACCAGACTGTCGGATAACCATAACAATTATATTGACTGATTCTAGCAGAAGCTACTGAATTTTTATCCCCGACTAAGGAAACATAATAAAAATCATAATTTCCTTCAGCATAGATATTTTTTAGTGCACCATGAGCAAATTTGCAGTATCCACACCATGTTGCAGTTCCAAATTCAGCAAAAACAGCATGAGTCTGGCTTTTTGTTTTCTCCGTTGGTTCCATTTCTGTTCTGGTTTCTATATCATCAGTTATAGTTCCTACAGCCCCAAGTCCACTAAGGACTAAAATTCCTACAATGAGAATTGGTAGTATTTTCTTCATATCATTACTTCCCTTTATATCATTATGATATACTTTTTGTATTTTTATAATTTATTAGGTTTCTTCTCTTAGTTACTTAGTTATTGTATATAATATAATTTTATAATATTTAATATTATTCATTTTTAAGTACATTAATAATAAAATATAAGTATTGATTATTTATTATGTAGTTGATGAAAATAAAAGACATTCCCTGGTATAATCGTCCAGGTGTACGACTCAAGAAAAAAGGTGTAAATCATCTTTCTGATGCAGAGTTGTTGGCTATTGTTCTAGGGAGAGGCAATAAAGAAGAAAATGCAGTTGACTTATCAAATCGAATACTTGGTCGTTATAATTTTGATAAGCTAGATGATCTTTCTTTACATGAGCTTGAAAAAGAATGTAAGAATCAAGTTAAGGCAATGAAGATTATTGCTATGTTTGAAATTTTTAAACGAACAAACCGTCTTTCAAAAAAAGGATTTTCTAAAAAAATTCGAAATGCTGAGGATGTGTTTCATTATTATGTTGATGAGTTAAAAGATAAAAAGAAAGAATATTTTTATGCATTATTTCTTGATACGAAAAACAAAGTTATTGCTGAGGAAGAAATATCTGTTGGTATTTTAGATGCCTCTCTTATTCATCCTCGGGAAGTGTTTAAATCTGCGATTAAAGCAAGTTCAAATTCTATTATTCTTGTTCATAATCATCCTAGTGGCGATTGCACACCGAGTAAAGAGGATAAAAATGTTACAAAAATTCTTGAAAATGCTGGAGATTTACTAGGAATTCGTGTTCTTGATCATATAATAGTAGGTAGTGATCAATATTATAGTTTCAGAGAACATGATATTTAAAAAGATTTTGTTGATAATTTATTAGTAAATAAAAAAGGTGATGGGCTCGGAGAGATTCGAACACTCGACCTCCGCCATGTCAATGCTCTGTCATGGAATTCCAGACTACAAGTACGGTCTCTTACACCATCCAACTTATCATCATTGTTGAAACATGAATAATCTATACCCCGACTCCTGATGAAACCTAGATATCCCCGTAGCTGTTCCTCTAAAAACCTCGACAGGTTTACATGGTTTTCTCTTGCCTGACGAATTAAATCACTATCAACCAATAAATTAAGATTCCTACGTTTCATGCGCATAAATAAAACTCCACATACATAAAGATTAATGTTTATTTCTTAAAAAAACCTGGATTAATAGCAAATAATAAACATACAATTGCAAAAATTAAAGATACTAGCACATACGTCAATAAAACTTCATCTGTGGCAAATTTAACAATACTATTTATTGCTATTCCAGCGAGAGCAATAGCTAAAGCATAAAATGTAAATTGAATATATATTTTATTATTTTCATAAGAATCTATCTTTATTTCATCAATTTTTCTGATTATTTCATCAAGTTTTTTTTCTAAATTAGTTGTTTTTCCATTATCTTTCTTCTTCAATTTTTTCCATGGAATTCAATTTTAAAACAATTAAACATATAAAAACCATACCATATGTTTCAAATTTCGAAAAAACCATAAATCAAATAAATCCGCATGTTTCCAAAATCTTCTAACTTAGAATTAACTTTAATCTCCAAAACTAATCCATTAAATTCTTCCAGCTCTTCCTATAATAAAATCAGAGACAGTTATAGTAAATTTAAACAATAAGAATGCCCCTATAAATAGTAATCCTATACCGACAGTTAACAATGCTAAAGGAATAATATAAGGCGTATTCCATTGATAACCAAATACCATAATATGAGTTATAAAAGATTCATGACCCATTAATGATTCAAGAGGCATTAAAAGAACAAAAATAAACAAATAATATATCATGCAAATACCAATAACTGAAATTAAAGCGGATAATACTTTTAATCCCCATTGTCTTAATAGATTACGTTTCTTGACTCTTATTCTATTAAATCTTTTAAGCAACCTAAATATCAAATAACTAACCACTATTACCTGTAAAATATAGAATAAAATAGGTAAGTAATCAATAGGATAAAAATACAAAATTATAGCAAGTAAAACCATAGAAATTAACAAAGGAATAAACCAAATAGGATAACGGGGGTAACGTCTCGGTTTTCTCAACTCAAATTTTAATGAATTCATAAACCCAAATCTTTTTACAGCTTTCCAAAAAGGTATTCTTGGTTTACGATGACGACCTCTCCAATTTTTAGCCATATTTTTCAACCTAAGCCACAATAAAAAACAGTAAAACACATATAAAGCTAACGAATATCACAATATAATTCTAATTCTTCCTTCGAAAAGTATCTTGATGAAAAAACATACCACCATCTAAATATAAATTATTATCTTCATCGGAAAATCTAAATGTGTGAGCTAAATACATAGCATCTCCTCTTATATATAAACGACCATCTTCCACATACCAAGATAATGTATTTTTAGTATAAGAAGTAATAAAATCTAGCCTTTTTTGAAAACCATAATTAGTGTAGAATTTTAATTCAACTAAATTAATACCTGTCCCCTTCTCCCATGTTCCCATAAATCTATTTTCTTCAGAGCTCAAACAACCACTAAAACCAACTGTAACTAAAATAATAATAAACATAATTATAAGAATTTTTTTTTTCATATAATCAACATAAGAAACAGTAA
>JAWOGM010000014.1:0-15759 GCA_046496795.1 Thermoplasmatota archaeon | reverse complement strand
CTAATGTGCGTTTTTCTGACATAATCCCATCCAAAAAAGATATCGTGTTATTCCTATAAAAAATCTATGCCTCTTTTTTAGATCCTCTCAACCACCAAACACCAACATAACACAGCGGAGTATCAATAAAAGCAAATATAACCTTAGCAAGCCAATATGGTAAAATTATTGAAGTAAAAAGGATTGTTGCTTGCATAGTTCCAGCCAGCATATTTGGTAAAAACGCGATAAAAACCCATATATTTGTATCAATGAATTGACCAAGTATTGTGGACACATTATTTCGTATCCACATGTTTTTACCTTTCTGTTTCTTTTTTATCAAATTAAAAGTAAAAACATCAACATATTGGCCAAAAAAGAATGCAAGAATTGATGCAATTGTAAATGAGATTGACAAATTAAAGATAATAGGATACGCGGGATTAAAGATTTCTTTATACCACGGATTGGGAGCAGCAGCAGGGATTCCTACTGAAAAAATTTGCCAGAGCAATAATATCATCAACGATACTAATCCAACACGAACAAATTTTTTAGCCTTTTTCTTCCCATATACTTCCCCTACGATATCGGTGATAAGAAACATAAATGGAAAGGTAATTATTGAAACTGATAAACCTCTATCCCCAAAACCGATGGGCATGAGTTTACCACCCAAAAGATTTGCTGCATATAATGATCCCACATAGAGTCCTAAAAGTAAATATAATTTTGTTTCAGAATCCATTTTTAGTTTTTCTTTAATAGTCAATACCGGACGCCCTGCATTCCGATAAAAAAAATATTTATTAATCTATCTATTTTTTTAAAGATTTGAAAGAATGGATTACATAACACAGAAATTAAGAAAGATTAAAAATTAGAAAATAGGAGAAAAAGTAATTGATAAACCCTTGGGAAGAACTGTTGCATGAACTGGATAAATAGATTATTACTAAGTTGATTTTTTGGCATACTCACACTCAATGGATCAGACCAATCACTTTCATCACCAATAATATCTTTTGCTTTCACTTTAATCTCATAGGTTCCTTTTTCATCCCAGCTATGGGTTGCAAAAGCCTCTTCACCTGAGTCAAAAGGACCAATCCATCCACTATAGGTCCCATCACCCCAGGAGAAATTATAAAAAATTTTATCCCCATCAACATCTATAGTTTTTGTAGAAAACAAATAATTAGTTCCAGGGGATCCTTGAGAGGGGCCTTTGGGGGTTTCTGGTTTTTCTGGAGGATTATTAGGAGTATTTACTCTTACATGGATGATTGGACTATACCACCATATTTGCCCAAAGATCTCCTGTATCCCATCAAGACCTTCAATCATTTCATAGTAGGAATCATTTGTTCGCTCTTTAATCAAGCGAAGATAAGAATTACCACCATAAACATCTGGTCGGAGTACATCTGCATATATTTGGTCAACTTTTGCTTTTGCAACAAAATAATAATCACCTGGTGTATCAATGATAATATTTTCCTCATAGGTAACACCATTAGTTTGACCAGAATTTGGGTTATCCCAACCAGTGCCACCTATATACTCTCCTGCAAATTCATCATTATTGTCAGTGAAAAATTGAGGATGATTAATTGGATCAGGGTTAGTACTCCATTGCATATAGGTGTTATCAACTACAAGACTTCCGTTTACCTGCCAGCGAAATGGAATCTCTGTATCAGTCAGGACTACTGAATCATCTTCAACAGTTCCTGGTTGCCATCGAACATAGGGCTGCGCAATATCTGTCTGATGTAATACATAACGCCGTACTTCTGCACCATATCGATGAATGGTATCATTTCCAAATGTTGATTGTGCAGGGTTTTTAATTGTTGACATCTCCGGTGTCACCCATAATATTCCACTTCCAGGGTAATTACCAAATATATCATTTTGTACATATGGATCTTCAGCAGGATTCTTTTCGACATCTGCGCCATATCCCCAATTAGCAATACCGCCTTTTACTGAATACCAGATTATTTCATGAATTGTACCAATATTGTTCTGATTTAACAATCCTCCATAGGTCCCCATATAACTCCCTAGACGTAATGAGCTTACATCATAAAAATAAAAATCAGGAGGTGCATGGCCATAACTAGTTCCAGTGATAGGACTTGTTCCGGTAACACCTGAATGAGTATCTGCCCAGGGATAAAGAAGCATTCGTGCTCCACCGTGAAAGTCACATCCAACTCTGATAAGGTTACTGTCAACAAAAGCACGCATTGTTTGTCCGGGAACACTTCCCCAGATGCCCCCTGTTGGGCTGCCCGGTCCATCGTAATCAGCTTCTCGGTTCAAATCCCACCCATTCGCGTCATATCTTATGTTTTGATCTAAACCATATGGATTATGTGAAATTTCAAAAAATATTTCTCTATTGTCAATAATCCATTTTAACCAATCCTTTGAATATTCGGGATTAATTTCATCGGTAAAAGCCATTCTCATCAGCCAATCAGCAAACCAATAAAGCCCGATAGTACCAACTGTTTCATCACCGTGAGGGCTACCTAAAAACAGGACTTTTGGTTTATCATAATCAAGGGATTCATTTGTTATTCTCACATAATATAAATCATATCCCCCCGTAACTGTTCCTGTTTGATATACTTCATTTGCTTTCATTATATCGATGTAATCCGGATATAACGCTTCCAAGTCATGATACCAAGAGACAAGTTCTGCATAATTAGCTGGTTTATAATACCAGTCAGTTCCCATATCTTCATTATCTAAAAGAGAAAAGTCATTACCTGAATCAGCATTCATTCTACTACTCTGATTATTATCTATTGTAGAAGAATATGCTGCTACAGGAAAAGTTATCATTAGACAAAGACCCAATAATACAACCAATAGTTTCTTATATTTTTTCATATTTATTTACCCCTATATCATAATATAGCATTCATCATTTAAAAGTTTGGTTGAATATTGGAAATAAAATTAGCTTTATTAAAGGAATTTTGAAGAAAAAAGCAAACTATTATATAAGATAAACAATATGATATTCAATAACATAGGGGAGTGTAATACAATAAATATTATAAATTACATGCATAAAAAAAGCTGGTATTTTTTAAAACAAATACAAAAAACAGTGATATTCATAACCAAACCAAAAAAACATATCTCAATCTTTATACTTATATTTCTACTATTAATGACAGCAATCCTTCCAATTTTCTCTGCAAATATAAATGGATTTCAAGAAGAGTTATCAAACAATGACATTTCGTCCTTTATCAATGAGAATTTATATAATTATGAATGGGCTGTCACATTTGGAGGAAGCAACATCGATGTAGGCCATTATGTAGAACAAACAAATGATGGAGGATATATCATTACAGGATATACTCGTTCATATGGCACAACATCTGGACGCAATGTCTGGCTTATCAAGACCGATGCTTCAGGAAATGAACTTTGGAACAATACATATGGCGGTTCAAATGATGAAGAAGGATGGTGTGTCCAACAAACAACTGATGGTGGATACATCATAACTGGATATACAAAATCGTTTGGAGCACAACTAGAAGATGTGTTGTTAATTAAAACAGATTCACAGGGCAATCAACAATGGCTAAAGACATTTGGTGGTTCTAATAATGACGGTGGAAGATCTGTTAGGCAAACACCAGATGGTGGATATATTATTGCAGGATATACCTCGTCATTTGGTGCAGGGAGCGTTGATGCATATCTTATTAAAACCGATGCTTCAGGAAACATTGAATGGACAAAAACTCATGGTGGAAGCAGCACAGATGGGGCATATTGTATTCAATTAACTTCTGATGGAGGTTTTATTTTAACAGGATGGACTATGAGTTATGGACCAGGGTATCTGCTGAACGCCTGGCTTGTAAAAACTGATGATATGGGAAATCAACAATGGCATCAGGCGTTTGGTGGAACTGATGTAGATAAAGCATACTCTGTCTTAGAAACCTTTGATGGGGGCTATGTTATCACAGGAGAAACCGATAGTTTTGGTGCAGGTCTTTATGACATGTTTCTCATTAAGACAGACTCAGCTGGTAATCAGCAATGGATGAAAACCTTTGGTGGAACCCAAAGGGATTATGGATATTCTGTTGCTCAGACATTTAACGGAAATTTTATTCTTACGGGATATACTCGATCCTATGGTGCAGGTGGCGATGATGTCTGGGTTGTAAAGACAGATTCCGCGGGTAATGAAGTATGGAATGAAACCTATGGCGGATCATCATCTGATGTTGGTTATTCTATTAAGCAGACAAATGATGGAGGATACATTGTAGTAGGTCATACACTTTCGTATGGTGCAGGATTACATGATGTTTGGCTCGTAAAACTAGAAAGCGATGAAACACCACCACCCTTAGAAGTTGACGCAGGAGGACCCTATGAAGGCATAATCGGGGAACCTATCAACTTCACAGGAACTGTAACTGGAGGCATCCCGCCCTATGACTTCCATTGGGATTTTGGTGATAGTCAAACATCAAATCAGCAATCTCCAACTCATACCTATAACACCGTAGGCGTCTACACTGCCCTATTTACAGTAACAGACAACCAAGGCACCCAAGCAAATGATACCGCAACAGTAACCATAACCTCAGATGATACCACACCACCTAAGGTAACTATAACCAAACCACTTGCCAAAACTCTTTATCTATTCAACACTAGACTAGTTCGATTTCCAATAACACTAATCATCGGAACCATCGATGTCACAGCCGAAGCAATAGATAACCAATCCGGGATAAACTACGTCATCTTAACATTAAACGGAGAAATAAAATTAAATCTCACCGAACCACCATATATCTGGAAATGGGATGAACGTTTCTTTGGAAGATACACCATTGCTGTGGAAGCAGTAGATAATGCCGGGAACAAAGCAACAGATGAAATTGATGTTGTGAGATTATTCTAAAAAAATATATTAAAAATAATCTAATTCATCTTCATCTCTCATAAATAATAGCTTACTATTGATATCCTTCTTCTTTTTTCTCCTCATTAAAATGTAAAAATTTATTGTACAATATAGACTTAAAAAGGCATGTCGGCAGCATGAACTTGCATTAGAGGTTCAATGTTCACACCACAATCGATGTTTACTATATCAAAATTCTTTTATTATAAAATGGTAAAAATTCAAACATAATTCCATGCTTTGTTACATATTTTTTTTATTTTCCAAACAATCGATAGTACTAAATAGAATATATAGTATATTTCAATAAAATATAATTAAATATTATAGTATTTATTAGTAAAATATATATATTTATATATATGCATAAGATCAAATCTTCAAGGAAAAAAAGAATGCGACTTTGTGATAAAATCGGGTAGAACTATTACCCATGCATTTCAAGTTACTGAAACTCTTTCCGATCCATCAACAAGAAAAAGAGAAATTGAAGGCCTCAGAGGAGCAATGGATACATTAAATCTAAATGAAGGAACCATTATAACCTTAGATACAGAAGAAACTATCAAAGTAAATACTAAAAAAATATATGTTGTTCCCTATTGGAAATGGTTATTGAAATAAGCACCTCCTCTAGGTTAGAATTATAACCTGTGTTTCCTAGTAAGATACTAAACGATAGTGATACGTATTTACTTTGTTACACGAATGCTTTATTTTTTTTAAAAAACCAAATATACTGAGAAGGACAGCAGAGATGAATACAAGAAAAAAACCAATAAGTAGAGCGCTATTTTTGTCAAGATAATAACTGAACCATAATCCAAGACCGATACCTCCTATAGGACTAATACTTGCCATTATTCTTTCATATTTATCCACTTTACTTCCTCCTTTACATTAAATTTGTTTTAAACCCTGGTTTACATAACTGATTCTTCATTTAAAAAATTAACGAGTTGAAGATGAATTTTTCTCAAGACAGAACGGTAAAAAAGATTCATGAAAAACATTGGACAGTTTACATTCAAAATTCTTTTTTGAAAAAATTTAATGTTTTTCTGCTGTTAAAAATAACTGTGCTAATGTTTCTTATGTCGGGGGCGGGAGTTGAACCCGCGACCTCCTGATATCTTAGCGTAAAAACGCTGGATACGAACCTTTCAGCTTAGCTTATGAGTCAGGCGCTCTAACCAGGCTGAGCCACCCCGACAGTATTGAGCCCCATGAATATGATATATTTATAAAAACTTTCTTGACAAAAAAATAATATCCAGATATCCACCACAAAATAATAATTAATCTAAATAATGTTTAATCTTGTTTTATCAGCCTATATTTGAACAATCGTTGAAAACATCATCTGACCTATAACAATGGTAATACTCAACACAATAACTGCTGTGGGCATCGTCTGCCCCAGTGAATACATAAACGCTGCTTTATCATCCCCTTCATCAATCCCATTGGTAAACCGTGTTAACAAAACCACTAACTGTATCACATAAATACCAATCACCAATACAAAAAATTCAGGTCGAACATTCTGAACAGAAAACGTATCAGAAACAGTAGATAACACCGAACCGCCCGCATCAATACTATTAGAAGGTATCGTTTCAGCAATAGAACCAATAATATTGGTAATCAATTTCGTAATCGCAAGTGTCACCCCGGCAATCAAAGGCGCAAATAACGCCGCAGTACTTCGCAGCGTCGATGTTAGTGAATACAATGACTCACGAATCATCTTCTCCACCCCCTGTAACTCTTTTAAATGATCAGCTATTTTTATTAGAGAAATACTCACAGCCCGCTGACTCTTCTGAATACCCTCCACAAACAACCGCATAATCGCTTTAACCCGATCAGAATAGACATACTTCAGTGATCCAAACTCATGGCTAAACAACGCATCACGGATGGTGGTATGCATCGCTGTTAAATTATACCCTGTCTGACTAAACACATCAGCAATTTTTGCCCCACTCATCGTCGCAGACGCATACACAAAACTCTCCTCAGGTGATTTCTCCTCTGCAATACGCTTCCCAAGAATATAAAGCGCATCACCAAATTCACGCTCAATCTGTTTAACATCATCTCGAACCTTTTTATAAGGATAATAGACACTCATACAATATGAGGTAACAAATGTAGCAATACCCCAGATAAAAAACAAGGTCACTGGAAAAAAACTATTCAATCCTGTTTCGCTAACAAAAAAAAACATTACCGGACTCAGAGAGGAATAATCAGAAATTATATAAGGCAGTATAATAAAAAAAAACCCTGGAAGGGATACGCCTAATCCAAGTCCAAGAGAAATCAAAAAACGACGTTTCTTATTGATGTGAACAATCTCAGGATGATCAGATGGGATCTTTGGTGGATTAAACGTTGCCGGACGATTCAATAAAATCTTACGCATATAAAAAAAGACCACAAGCGGAAGTAAAATATTATACAACAAAAACACCTGAAAAATGGTCACCCTCATACCAATCAGACCCGCAGCAGGTAACATGGCAACAAGAGCTAATGGAATCATAATACCAATAGAGTAAATAACCATTGTGGGCTGATGAAGCCGACCAGCAAACTGATTCATCATATCACGAGTACCATCCAACGCAACATCAATTGATCGATTCAAGGTAATCACACGAGATGTGTCATCACGCTCCTGAATAGAACTGCGAATAAGATGCAAAGACCGTTTGAAATACTCACTCCATTCCCCCCACATCGTTGCAAAACTCGAGAGTGCATCATCAATACCATGATACACCCGAATCTCCATATCCCAAAGCATCTTACGTAAATCATGAGCCAAAGAGGTTGATGATTCAGACGCAGAAAACTTCACTGCGTTCTCAAGATTAGGAACCAGTTTTAGATACATAACCAGATAACTCAAAATCTCAGGGATATCTCCAAGGGAATGAATCTTCATATACTGTGCATAAGTATTAGGATAGCTCCTAACCAAATTCATCAACACCAAAGGAAGAAATAAGGTAAGACTAAATAAAAGCAGAAGCGTAAATATATCAATTTCAAAGATATTCCCCCCATATAGAAGGATGACAATAAAGTTTGCTACTAACATCCCAAAAAAAGAAACCAATGCCACCATATACGTCAGACCCATCACCCCCTGAGGAGTCACCTGCAATCCTGTGAAATTTAATGTGTTCAGATACTCATCTGAAAAATATTTCTTTATTTTCTCCCGACTAGACTTACTATCTGAAATTAAAAATGAAAAATGGGACTGTGAAAAATCTGTCATTCGTTCAAACCAATGTTTTTCATGTTGCATAGTTAACCACTTTACACATTTATCCCACCAGACACATAATTAGTAAACCATCGATTCCATCTTTCCCAGACTTGCGTATAATTCACAGATTCATCTTTGAATTTCTGTTCTTCTATCAGCATCCAAAACCAATTATTAGCATCACGAATACTCTTAGCTTCAAGTAAATCCAATCGATTTGACGATAACGCAGTCTGCACCAACGTTTTTTTTATTTTAGTGCGCAGTTTGATATTCTGCAGAGCTTTTTCCACACTAATTCCCCATTTTTTAGCAATACCACCAAGAATCTCAGACTGACCCATATCAAGCACATCAGTGGCATTCAACCGATCATCAGCGGTAGTATACATCATTATATCTTCAAAGACTTTATCAGGATCAGGATTAGTAGACCACCCTGTCTTACGAATCTCTGATATTTGTGTTACCCTACGTTTCCGCTCAACACCACCTTCCGCACGGATAGGAGCCGCAATAATCACTCCATCAACCGCTTTAAATGATGTCGGTGGAACACCGATATCATATACAACCCGCTCATAGACATCCCGAGTCGTCGAACCATGAATCGTTCCCATAATGAGATTACCAGCAGCACCCACACGCATCGCTTCAAATAACACTTTGGCCTCAACACCACGCACCTCACCAAGAATCAACACCGATTCTCCAAGACGAAGCGCAGTATGCAATGCATCAGTAGGGTCAAGCTCACTAGATGTTGACCCAGAGGCAATAGAACGCGTAATCAACGATTGAATTTTATAACCAATCTTTTGAAGATTTTCAACAGGAATCTCTGCCGTATCTTCAATAGTAAGAATCCGAAAACGCTGCGGGATCTCCAGCATCAAAGCACCCAGAAGAGATGTCTTACCTGAACCTCTACTTCCTGCAACAAGTAGCGAAGCCTGACCATCAATCAAGAAACTCAACAACCCCGCAGCTTCAGCGGAAATCATATTATTTGCAATAAAATGAGCAAGCGTCCAGGGTTTCTGCCTATGTTTACGCAATGCAAAAGCAATTCCTTTCGGAGTCAACGGATTAGAGATCGCGGCAACACGAGTCTGATACTGCCCTAAATCCATATCGAGAACAGGTGCAGCTTCAGAAAAAGCCCGACCACTTAATGTCCGGAAGCGTGAGGCAAGTGATTCAATATCTCCATCAGATAAAAAAATATTAGAAGTATACTCTTCACCATCGAGCACAATATGAAGTGGATTATCAGAAACTGGAGCATTTACGTAAATATCCTGAATACGATTATCAGATAATAAATCTTCAAGGATACCAAAACCAGCGGTATACCGCGCGAAAATATCAGAAAGATATTCAATACGCTCAGCAGACAATCGAAGCTGAGATGTTTTAGCAAATTCACCAATAATATTACGCCCAAAATGTTGGAAATATTCCCGGGCATTTTCTGCATCCATAAATGATGCATCCTTTGGTCGATGATGTGAAAGATGATCACGTACCCATTCTAATAAATAAAGCTCCTCACGAGGGATATCATATTCCGAGGGGACAACAAAATAAAGCTTCTCAGGTCGGTTCCTTAGAAGATATAACGTGACATTTATTGGCCTCCCCTGCATACGACGTACCTCATAAGAATCAAGAAAAACGGCATCAGTAGGTGGCTCAAGCTGAATATATGAATCAATAAAACCGGGACGAACATAAGGTCGGATGACCGTAGTATAATACGATCCGCTTTGAACTGAACTCTCACCAGGGTTAAATTCAGCTTTCCCAATCATTTGTCTAACCATAATGATAAATTTTTCATGACAACTCCTGCATTCATCGCGCAGAACAGGGAGCTTAGTTAAAACCTTCATCAAACTATAATAGGCAATAATTGGATCAGAACGGGACACATCAATAATCTCATGGATGTCCTCAACGCGTTTTTTATTGCATTTATTACATTCAGTTAGCTGTTGAGAAACAAAATGAACTCCTTCATAGGCTTTGATACTATCAATAAACTTAGCAAGTTTTTGTAACGTCTCAAGCTCCTCTCCACGAAAAACTTTAACAAATGCATGATTCAACACAAGTCGTGTCGTACCATACTCCTGCCTAAGAATCTGCAACAGCTGACTCCTGCAGAAACGATCAGCTACCGTGGAGCTCCCCATTGAGCAATTTCGACAGTTTACCACAATTGTTTTGCTATCAGTTTTTCTATTCGAGACATATGGACAAATTTTGTTCATAGGCTTCAACTTTGAAACAATAAATTATAAAATGTATCTGCCGATATTATAATATTGATATTATATATACATTACTAAATATCTAAACCATAATAAAATAGTCTTGTGATAGAGGATGAATCCAAAATATATTTTAGAAGATAAAAACATAATAGAGAAACTTTATGTTCTTGGCAGAAAAGAAAAAACAACACATGGAAAATTAAACATTGGACGATACTATGCATTAGATAGCTCTCTAGGTGCAAATGTTTTTATTGATGTTCTACGACCCCATGTAGTGTTAATCTGTGGAAAAAGAGGATATGGAAAATCATACACTATTGGAGTATTCCTCGAAGAACTAGAGAATCTGGAACCAGAATTAAAAAATAATCTTGGCATCATTGTATTTGACACGCTTGGCATCTTCTGGTCAACTCGTTATGCCAACAAAGAAGAAGCTGATCAACTTAAGCGCTGGGGTATATTACCCAAAGGAGTTAATATACGATTGCTTGTCCCAAAAAAATTTGTAAACATCTATGAAAAACAACAAATTCAGTCACAGGGATTTTCACTATCAACAAAAGATTTATCACCCTATCATTGGTGTCAACTCTTCTCAATCAAACCAACCGATCCTTTAGGAATTGTTATTACGCGAGCAATCCTTTACCTGCAGGCAAACCAAAAACCATTCTCCATAAATGATATCTTAGATTTTATTCAAAATGATGAAAAAAGCCGGCTGGAATTGAAAATTGCAGCGGAAAACTTTTTCACTATGGCTGAATCATGGGGCATCTTTGATAAATATGGGACTCCAGTTTCTGAGATTGTTCAACGAGGAGTTCTTAGCATTATTGATTTTAGTTATTTACCAAGCCCTCAACTAAAAAGCATTACCGCTGCGTTACTTGGTGAGCAAATCTTCGAAGGGCGAGTCCGTGAGAGAAAAATATATGAACAAAAAAAGATAGGATTTGATGTTGAAGAGACAGGAATACCTATGGTATGGCTTGCCATTGATGAAGCACAACTATTTTTACCATGTGATGAAGATCTCTTAAGTAAAAATATCTTTATCAACGAATGGATGCGCCAGGGACGCCAACCCGGTCTATCGTTGGTGTTGGCTACGCAGCGTCCCAGTGCATTGGCATCTGAGGTACTCTCCCATAGTGATATCATTTTATGCCATCGACTCACCGCCCAGGAAGATATTGATGCATTAAGCCGTATACGACCAACCTATATGGCTGGGGATATAAAAGAATCCATTAAAAAAATAGGTGAAGAAAAAGGAGTGGCATTAATCATTGATGACACATCAGAATCATCTCATATCATAAAGATTAGACCTCGGATTAGCTGGCATGGAGGTTCAGAATCAAAAGTCTATGATCCAAATTTCTAAAGAAAATAAAGTATGAAAATCAAAAAACTATTAAAATATCTTAAGAGACGTCGTTTCGATTGCTATGCTGCAGAAATGATACCGATAAGGATGATTATCAGTATTGGTATCATTGCAGGTATAAGTCTACTCCTTGCCGTTGGATACGCAACCATGTCTGTAAAACACGCCGAGAACATGATAAAAAATGATATCCTATCCTTACAATCTCAACTGTATTTAATGACTGCCACCGGAACCCCTCGAGATGTTGATGAGATAGCTGCCGCAGAGGGGACCAAACGGGTTCAAATCTTTACCCTACCCTCTTCAATACAGTATCTTTCTTTTGGTGTCGATCCTGACAAAAACAATACAGGCATTCTCTCACCAGGTCTTGATGAAGATGGTGCAGTAATATTTTACAAAGTATCCGGGAGCAGTAAAAACGTGATATGGCTTTCTCAAAATCAGATACGATTCCGTGAGGGAGTCTTTAATCAAACAAAAAACAGTTGGGATATAAACAAAGAACCGCAAGGATTCATCCTTGAATCACCAGGAGAGGTCAAAATCAGCTTTGAGCTAGTCAAACAACAAGATGAATTCTATATCCTCATTCAAGCAACTGATATCTATGACCTCTAGAAGCATATTTTTAACTATCAATTCAATAATATAAAAATAAATAAAATAAATGCTTGAACTGTTTTACTAACTTCTACTTCATTACCGCTTTTAGCATTAATAGTAATATTTGTTTGTCCTAAACCAAAGATTTTTTTAGATCTAATACTACGCTGTGCATCCACATCAAGAGCAAGAATAGTACCAGAAGTATTTCGCGCAGAAATAATGAAACCACCATCAATCTGTATACTCCATTGTATACTCTCTATTAGCATATCACCGGTGTTGATAACAACTGCCTCTATTCCAAAACCACCAGTTATGTTAACAATATCAAGACCAGATGACTGGACGCTAAAAATATACCATGCACGAGTATATTGACCGCTTCCTATTGAATCAGTAGCATTAACCCATACTATATATGTTGAAGAAGGCTTTAGATATGTAAGATGTAATGTTTTAGTTCCATTTAATTCAAAACTACCGCTGCTACTCTGACCATTACTACATTCAATAGTCCATGAAAACCGATCACCCTCCAAATCATATATAGGGATATTCCATACAAAACTTAATGGATTACCTGTTGAACCATTCTCAGGATTTGGCATACCAAACACAGGAGGATTATTTAGTTCTCCATCAAAAAGCGACCACCCCAGACCAGGATAATCAACACCATCATCAATAAACCATATTTCATCCTCATATTCCTCAATAACACGCATATCCCACGCGTCATCAAGCCCAACGGTAGAGAGATCAGTAAATGTCTGAATGCTTTGCATCTCTTGGCTTGTTTTACCCGTTCCGCCATCACTTGTTACAAGTCCTGATGTTTCAATATCCCAAAAGCTGTTGACTACAACCCCTCCAGTAGCTTTAGTTCCAACAAGACCACCAAATTCACTATTACCATAAACATCTCCAATAGAATAACATTTATCAACAGTACTGATAAATAAATATCCAACAAGTCCACCAACATCGCTGTTTGAATTCACTGCCCCCATAGCATAAGAGTTACTTAGACTTGCACCCCATGAATATCCTAAAAGACCACCAACAGCCCAACTTCCTGTCACTGATCCTAGTGCATAACAATTCTCTATGATACTGTCTTCACTATTGCCAGTTAATCCTCCAACACAACTACCGCCAGTAACATCTCCTGTGGCATAGCAATTTAATATTTCAGCATAGTAATTTCTTCCCACCAGCCCACCAACATATGTTTTTCCTTGTACGGATCCTGTTGCATATGAATTATAGACATAACCATTCCAATTAAATCCAACAAGCCCCCCAATCCTGTTTTCAAAGGCAGTTACATTGACAGATGCATGACTATATTGAACAGTACCAGGATTGTTTTCACCTACTAGTCCACCAACTCGATATCCACCATAAACATATCCGGTGGCATAACAATTTGATACAAGGCCTTGATTACATCCTACAAGTGTTCCAACACATTGATACTTCCCACTGCTCACATATGCATCTATAAGCCCAACATATGAGATAATACCACTAGGACCAACATATCCAAATAATCCTACAAGATCTTCATCAGGCCTATTAATATACAGTCCAGTAATAGTGAAATTATTTCCATAAAAACTCCCTTGAAAGGATTGTGTTGACCACGTTCCAATCGGCATAAAACCTAATCCATTATTCCATCCATTAGTCTCACTGGCATCAATATCATTTACGAGTTCATAATGGGCATATAAATCAAGATTCATATCCTGAAGCTGAAACACATCCTCAATCAAAAAGGGATCATCAACTGTACCGTCACCTTGAAATATTACATGTTTATATTTCACAACATTATTTATTTCTTCAAAACCATTTATACTATAACCAAAAGCTGAAAAAAACAAAAAAACGATTACAAATCCTGTAATTATTTGTGATAGATATAATTTTTTCATTGAACAGATAACTCCGCTTAGTTCTTAATTTATATAATAATTATTAGCAAGTACTCCAATTTAAATGTTATCTATAAAAATAAATAACACATAGAATCAAGATATAAACTACTACATTATAATAAGTTATATATATATTGTTTAACATATTCAATAAATGCCTTAAATATACCAGGGAAATAAACTATTAATATTTCGGGGGAAAACTTTATGAAAAGAAAAAATAGCAAAACAATAAAAATAATATCAATAGTACTCATCATCCTATTTATAATAGTAAACACACTACCCGTAATAGCCCAAAATCAGATAACACCATTTCAAAAAGGCATAAGCAATAAACCATTCATCCCAACAAAACAAGTAACATTTATAGGACATGACTCCGCTTCACTTTTAGACGACTATGCCTATCTGGCAGCACTACCAACATCACTTTTCTTAGATAATAATGACGTCCTTTACGCTCATCCCTTATTATTCTACGAAGATGAATATCGACAGACAGAAGACAGACAACGAACCTTCAATGCAGGACAAGCAATAACATATTTTATGGATGATTGGATGAGTTATGCAAATGGAATACTTGACCAAGTAACCTATATCAATGTTGACTCTACACAAATCCCAAATGAATGGAGAAGTAGAACAAAAACCACTATTAGGGCAGATAACCCTTATCATTTGGCTAACACTATTGCCCTTAGTAACTGGGAATATAGCTCAAACGCTGTTATTGCAATCATCGAAGAAGAATATGAAACACCAGATAACCCAACAAAGGGAATTATGACTGGGACATTACATCCAAAACAAACACGAAAAGAAACATTTTATGTTCCCCAAACAAATCAACTCTCCCCCCAATATAATGAATTTTTTATCCCCGAAGGATATAAATTTGTCTCCGCACGGGCATGGTATCCAAGTTTTTATCTAGCAATAGGAAATGCTGGCTTTGAAAGCGTTGTTAATATGACTACTCCTTCAGGTGATAGAGATCTGCAGTTATTCAGTGAAAAAGACGGAGAATGGATGATGACAGCTGTAGTAACAGAATGGAATGCAAAATCAGGAATGGATCATACAAAAGTCTCATCCTATGTCAACAAAAATGGCCCATGGAGCGTTGGATTAACTGATGTACCAACAAAAGCAGCCACATCTGGACTATTCCCCCTAGAAAATCAAAAAGAAAACGATATAAGACCAACCTATCGAGGAGATGAGATTCAACATGCGCTGACCGCCTGGATCGTCAGCGCCGGGATCGAGGCGCTTTCGCC
>JAWOGM010000069.1:0-2579 GCA_046496795.1 Thermoplasmatota archaeon | reverse complement strand
ATAATTGGTTTGCTAAAGAGATATCCATATCCATGACGAGGCGAGGTCAACATAATCTGGACATCAATTGGTTTTTGTGAAATTTCTGCCATGATTGCAAGAAGTAATTTAGTAGCTTTAACTTGATACGTCCAATTCATCTTATCTGGAGTGTCTTCAGAGGTGTGACCCCAAGGATAACCATCATAGTGTGCTATCCATGAGCCATCATATCCATAATCAATAAATGCTTGATGATCTGCACCAATATAATTGGGAAGTTTTTCAACAGATAAATCTATTAAATCATTATATTTTTCAGCGATAGTTGAAGCATAGTCCGCCATCCAACTTGAGCGGTCAGGTTGAAAAAAACGTATGGTTTTTCCACCTTTTGTGGTATTGGCATATCCAATCATATCAGCATTAAAAACTGCGATAATGTTATCTTTATTTCTATACGCATCTCGTGCATAAGAAAAACTTCCATAGGTACCCACTTCCTCTCCTGAAAATGTAATAAAGCGAAGTGTATGATTAAAAGAGTATTGACTTAGAATTTTTGCTGCTGCAAGAACTGCTGCTACTCCAGATCCGTCATCATTTGCTCCTATTGATCCAGGTACGGTATCATAATGAGCACAAAGTATGTAAATTGCGTTACTGCAGGAGTCTGTCCCAGGTAATGTGGCAACGACATTTCTACATTCATAGCCAGCAAATGTCCACTCATGAAAAGAAACATCAAGTCCCATGTTCTCAAATTCTTCAAAGATATAAGCTGAAGCAAAAGTAGCATTAAGAGTTCCGGTATATCGTACACCATAACTCATAAGATTAGTATGATAGTAAGAGACTAATTCCTCATCAATTTGCTCAATCATATCAACAACAGATATATCATTTGTTGATAATAGTACGTCCACTTTATTATTATAATTAGATAATGCAAGTGTTGAAGTTGAGCTAAACAACATAATTGCAAAAAACAGAGAGAATGTCCTTTTTTTCATAAAATAACCCAATATATAGAAATAAAAAACAGTGATATATAAATATTGTGTGTATAAAAATAAAAAAAAGAGATGAGGATATTGTTATTCAATTCCTCTTATCAAGAAAAGTAGAACTCTTCCTGTAGCGGTCTTTTCCACGTTTGTTGGTAATGAATCTGCACAGTGTGCACTAACAGTTATATCTATTTTACCAAGACCAAAAATAAAACCTTCAGTGGTTACTGTAACCGTCTCACCAACAGGTATAGATGGTATAACATCTTCTGTTTGAATATTAATTCTTTTAAGTATACCACCTGTAACATTTATTTCCCAAGATATATCAGTTGCATCTGCGTCACCAACATTTTTAATTTCTGCATTTATCTTTCCTATACCGCCAGTAATTTCCCCGATTTGCAAGATGGGATATACAGGTCCCCCTCCAACATATGCATGGAAGATATCAAGGTTTGTATTTCGATTATCGGCCCATAAAATATTACCATCAGTGGTGATATCAACGTTTCTAAATACACTGTTAACAGTTCCTGATTCGTCATTAACTTGTACGGGCGTATCCCATGTTGCACCACCATCAGAGGTTGAGGAAGCATATAGATTACCATTTTTAGTGAAAGTACAAGTTGCAGTTTCACCATACACTACAATAGTTGGATAAAGTAAATCTTCAGCAGGATCAACAGCTACATAACTAATATCCCAATTATTTCCAGCATCTGATGAATAGTAACAGACAATATCTTGTGTTCCTAATTCATCTGTTTGTGCAAGAATAATGACATAATCATCATGAGCCCCTATTGCAGGATATTTGGTGTTTTCATCCCCACCAAGTATACTATCAGAAAATTTTGTTATATGACCTTGACCATTATCTTGACAGGAACCGCGCATCAGCAAAATATCCCAGTCGGTATCATGATTGTAATCAAACGCGATATAATAATAGCCATTTGTTAAATCAATGTCAACAGCAGCATTTTCACATCCTGAATATTGAGCAGAATAGGTACTCCATGAATTTCCTTCATCAACGTAATTTGCATAATTAATAATAGGCATATCAACCGAACCTGGAGTATCTCTGGTTCCAACAACGGCAATAAGACCCCACCACCAGGGTATACCAGGAATTGAATATCCTGCAACGTCTGGAATCAATCGATCAGAATATGGAAAACTGGAAGACCAGATGGTAGATGATAACGAATAGGTAGCTGTATCTGTTGGATCATCACAGGTAAAAACATATTGAATGGCTCCATCTGCTTCATATGGATCCCCCTGAAACGTTCCGACCATTTTGTTGCCCTCTCCACGATAACCAATTGCAGGATGAGATTCTATGCCCTCAATATTAAAGTAGACACCAGGATCCCAGGTTGCGCCTCCATCACCTGAATAACCCCATATAATATTATTATTAGTGATATCTTCCTCAAAAGTATATGCATAAAGAAAGTTGATCGATAAGTATTTCTGCCGCACAGCTTCCCGGATTGGTGGGATTGGATTGGACGAGATAGAAAAAGAGAGTATCATGCGCCATGACAGTGCCTTTAAGGGAGTTAAGGTCGAAAA
>JAWOGM010000024.1:0-25332 GCA_046496795.1 Thermoplasmatota archaeon | reverse complement strand
ACTTCGACGCCGAGGACGACGCCGAGATGCTGGATCTCGTCTCGGTTAAAAATTACTGGACTCTTATTAACACCTTCCGACTTGGATATAACGTTTTCAGAGTATATGTTGATTTCCAATATGTGACCTCAGATGTTAAGAAAAAAATAATCCAATATTTTGTTGATTATCCCTATTCTTGGGTTGTCATTTCAGCAAAAAGCCCCCATGATCTACTTTTAGTGTTTTGGGTTAAAGATTTTTATGAATTTTATATGTTCTGGGATAGTACTCTTGATAGATTCCAAGACTTTTTTTCTGCTTATTATACTTCTATTTATTGCGGGGCGATTGTGTATAAAAAATCATTTTTAATCCCTGAAATTAAAGAATTAAACAGAGTAATGTGTGAGATGCGCTGTGGTGGTAAACCAGTTGAGATCGATGAAACAGATTACAAGCTTTTAAATGAACTGGCAGTTAATGCTCGTACTTCTCTCATAGATCTTGCTGATAAATTAGGTTGTTCCTCTCAAAACGTTTCTTATAGAATTAAAAAATTAAAACAAAACAAGATAATAAATGGATTACGAGTAGAAATAGATTTATCTAAACTTGGACTACAGCATTATAAAGTTGACATTTATCTGAAAGATCATAAATTAAAAAAACCCATGTTAAAATATCTTGGAGAGAAAAGCTATATTGAATACATGAATTTATCTGTGGGTTGGGATGATTTAGGTCCCGAATTTGTTGTTAAAAATTTTGATGAATTATCAAGTATACTTGATGATATCAATAATACATTTTCAGGAGCAATTAAAAAACAATCATTTTTTATTATCGATAAAGTATATAAACTTCGATGTATGCCTGAGTTAAAATTTTAAAAAAAAATTGGAATTAAAGAATTAAATTATAAACAAGAAGACATAGCAAATGTTGCTGTCGCAACAACTGCTGTTGTAACAGCTCCATATATTATTATTTTTTCCATCTTTTTTCTCACCATCCTATCATCGTCAAATAATGACATGATATACTTTATCTGTCATACTTTATAAGCTTTTTGAAAAAAAATGTCAAAATGTAAAAATGATAAAAAACTAACAAACACCTACCAATTACACTTTGATTACTTGGAGATCTATCGCATTATAAGGACAAACCTCATGACAACAATAACACAAAATACACTTTGAATAATCAATCACAACCAAGCCACTATCACTATTAATTGCATCACGCGGACAGATCTCTTCACAATTTCCACATAGAACACAACTCTTATTTACAACAGGATGCCGCTTAGGCTTTTTTTTACCAGTCACCAAATGCCCCATCGTTGAAGGTAGCAAAAAACCACGGAAAGACACATCAGACGGACTCAATAAAGGATACTGAATCTCCCTAGGCCATAAACCTCGAATTTTAGCCTGTTTCAATACTGGGATCCCAACTGCCTCAAAACCAAACATACGACATACTGAAATATCTAAACCAACATCATGATCAGAAGCAAAAACAACACCAACATCAACCAATTCCCCACCACTTGGACCATCACCCTGCATTGCTACAATACCATCCAAAATAACCAGATCAGCTGTTGCAACAGACAACACATCAACAAGCATATCAGCAAAATACTTTCTTTTCAAATGAGTTGAATGATACCTTGCCTTCTTAAGACCAGGAATCACTCCATACATATTTTTACAAGCAAGCGTCAACCCCATAAATGAATGAGTTTTAAGCTTTGGCAGAGAAATCGTTTTATCAGCCGTTAAAAAATAATTACAAACCACTGTATTTGAAAGACGTCGACCATCACCAATATCAACTTGTGTCGTACTGGTATCATAGTTCAAAGAGATACCAAGATCAGAGGCAACAGATTCCATCCCCGATTTTCTATAAACCCTCTCAAGCCTTCTCTTTGTGAAAGGACCACTTGGCGAATCAGCAATAAAAGGAACACCACCAACAGCTAACACCTGCTTTGCCACTGCTCGAACAATTTCAGGATGTGTACATACGCCTTTCTCAGGAGGACTAGCGTTCAACAAATTCACTTTTAAACATACCCGATCGCCCTTATCCACAAAAGCGTTTATCCCGCCCAACGGTTTTAACAACGCATCCAAACAAAGATCATCATAGCTACTGTTTTGAATACATACCTGACAGGTGTCTGTCTCATCTAATCTATGCATAGTTCAATGAATAAAAAAATCTTATATAAAATTATAAGAAAAATATTACAAAGACAATGTTTCAAGATCTTTTTTTCTCACATGAAACACCTTTATCATATGATGAGGATGATAGGATTGTTTGGCTTTACGAAGACCCGAAATACCCATATCTGCCTCCCGATTAATATAGGTAAAATTGTTTTCAAGAATCTTAGCTGTCTCAACATTAATGGCTTTATAGACACCATCATAAAACGGCGAACCTTTCTCATAATGAACCAACGCTGTATCAGCATTCAGAGCTTCATATACGGCCATCGCCTCGATCTCATCATTAATACGAAGTATGATGCCAGACAACCCTAACTCAAAGAAATGAGCCATGGAATACAGTATAGCATCTTTCTCAGCAGAAAGAATTACATCAGATTCACAGTCCCGCCAGAGACACCACCGTTGCAAAAACGTATGCACCTCATCAATAATATCTGAAGAGATCTCCTCAATAGTATAGGGATATTGTTTCACAAATTTATTGAAACGATTACGAATTTTACTATAGGATGAACCTGAAAGACTGGCAAGATCAGAAGCTTTATAGACATAATCAAAAAAATTACGATGTTCAATAAACTTCAAACTGGGATACAATGACGCTATCCATTCTTTTGTGGGCTCATCAATCATTCCCAGGGGATCTTCACACCCATGTTCGAGAGCTAAGGATAACACTTCATCAAGACATGTTGGTTTGTGTTTACCAAGCGGAGGACGAAAACGAATCTTACCATCTATCTCTGTGGACAGAACGATATTGCCATCAAAGATATGATAGCGAGAATTTGAATACTTCATCCAACTAACAAGTGTAGTAAAACAATAATCACTATGATTGATGGGATATTTTGAATACACTTCATCAAATAATTGCTTATCCTTCAAAGTAATTCTCTGAAAATCTTGAAAAGATATCATGATCAATCAACTCGGTGATATAACAAGGGAATGTGATCCTTCATTGGTTTAAAGCCTAATCGTGAATACAATGAAAAAGAACCAGGCTGAGCAATCAACCCAATCCAGGATATATTTTTTTTCAAACATTCCTGAATTAAAACAGAAACAAGGTTGGTACCAATACCTTTATCTCTAGAGCCGGGAAGTACAACAAGATCCTGAATATAGGCATCAGATACACCATCAGATATCACCCGACCCATACCAATAGCCTTCTCTGTTTTAGAATCAACAACCACTGCAAACACAAAACTGCCTGAAATAAGACCAGGTATCAACGATGGATCATAGGTATCTTTCCACCACCCACCAGCCTTATACAATCTCACAATCTCATCAGTATCCCAGCTGTTAATAATCTTAATCAAATAATCATCATATTTCATTATACAAACCTGACATTATCACATAAAAACTATAAAAAATATTGCACAAACTCTTGTACCACCTCAATACTATGTAGGACAACAAAAGGTGGGGATATCATCAATTAACAGGAACTATGCTCAATGGCTTCCTGTGGACAAGCAGTTACACAAGCACAGCATTCAATGCATTCTTCAACATTTTTACATACTGCTTTCCCATCGATAACTTCAAAGATGTCAACAGGGCACACGCTCACACATTCACCTGCTCCACTACATTTCTCATAGTCCACAATAATTTTTATATCTCCTTCTTTAAATTCTTTTTTCATATTTTTTTCACCTTCGTTCTATCTTCATCTCTTTTTTTAGGTAAACAAAATGATAAGTGGCAGAAATACCAACGATACAATAGACATTAACTTAATTAAGATGTTAAGCGAAGGACCAGAGGTATCTTTACAGGGGTCTCCAACTGTATCACCAATAATCGTTGCCTTATGAGCTGGTGAACCTTTTCCACCAAGGGCACCACCCTCAATATATTTTTTTGCATTATCCCAGGCACCACCAGAGTTAGCTAAAAACACTGCCAAGAGAAAACCAGTGGAAATAGAGCCCATAAGCAAACCACCAAGTCCCTCTGGTTTTAACACCAGACCAACAATTACAGGGCTAAGAACAGCCAGGAGACTGGGAACAATCATCTCTTTTAACGCCTGCTTGGTACTAATAGCCACACATCCTTTGTAATCAGGTTTGTTCTCCTTCCCAGTTAATAAATCTAATTCCTTGAATTGTCGACGGACTTCCTCAACCATCTGATAGGCAGCCTTCCCCACCGCGCCCATAGTCAGTGCAACAAAAACAAAAGGAAGCATAACTCCTATAAATAACCCCACAACTACATTTGGGTTCGCAAGATTCAACATTAAATCATAGCCCAGAGCACCAGCTGTTGTAATATAGGTAAAAATTAATGCAAGAGCAGTGATCGCAGCAGAGCCAATGGCAAATCCTTTCCCCATCGCAGCAGTCGTATTACCAACAGCATCAAGTTGTTCGGTGCGCTCACGAACCTCTTTACCCATTCCAGCCATTTCAGAGATACCTTGTGCATTGTCTGCCACGGGACCATAACAATCAGTTGCTAGTGATACACCAAGAATTGATAGCATACCAACAGCAGATATAGCAACCCCGTAAAAATCAGCGAAATGATAAGAAGCAAGCATAGCGGCAACAATGGCAAGTACAGGTACAACAGTACTTATCATCCCAACACGCAATCCTTGGATAATAACGGTGGCAGGTCCTGTCTGTGAAGCCTGAGCAATACTTTGCGCAGGCTTTCTTTTCTCAGAAGTATAATATTCAGTACTAAATCCAATA
Source organism: Thermoplasmatota archaeon (assembly GCA_046496795.1). Lineage (GTDB taxonomy): Archaea > Thermoplasmatota > E2 > DHVEG-1 > DHVEG-1 > JAUWYM01. Next base: position 20,375 of record JAWOGM010000024.1, on the reverse strand, counting down.
ACAAGTCCGGCAATCAGCCCAGCAACAATAGCATAAAAAGGATTCAAATCACCAAGCATATACCAGGTTGCAACACCGGTAAGTACCGCGGTAATGCCTGCTGAGACATATAACGAATTACGTAAAGCACCATAAATATTCTTAGATTTTCCTAGAGTTACAATGAGAACTCCAACCAGAGAGGAAAAAATACCCAACGATGCAAGAACAAGTGGTAACCATAACGCAGCATCAATTGTTTCAGGAGTTAACACGAGCTTACCAAGAGTGGCAGAAGAACCAGATTGTATCACCAGCGCCATCGTAATTGCAGCCAGTGCCATAGACGCAATTAATGATTGTACATAGGATTCAAACAGATCAGCTCCCATGCCTGCAACATCGCCAACATTATCACCAACTTGATCAGCAATAACCGCAGGGTTTCTGGGATCATCCTCAGGAATGCCGGCTTCAACTTTACCAACAAGATCAGCCCCTACATCAGCAGCTTTTGTATAAATACCACCGCCAACACGAGCAAACAATGCAATAGATGATGCACCAAAACCAAATCCAAATAAAATATTTGTAATTGTTATTGCCTTTGTTGCCGAATCAGTATATATAACATTAAAAAAGCTATACAGACTAAAAACCCCGAGAACTCCAAGCCCAACAACACACATTCCCATTACTGCACCACTGGAAAAAGCAACAGAAAGACCTTTGCTGAGATGATGCTTGGTTGCCTCTGCTGTTCTTGCATTGGCCATTGTAGCCATACGCATACCAATATTACCAGCAAGAGCAGAAAACACTGCACCAATAACAAAAGCAAATGACAACCACGGTTCAATATTTGTGCCTTTGATAAAGGATGCAGCAAACAACAATCCACCAAGCACAACGACAAAAACGATAAGCACTTTATACTCTGCATTTAAAAACGCCATTGCTCCTTCTCTAATAGCATTGCTTAATTCAATCATTTTTTCATTGCCAGCACTCTGCTTTTTAATTGAAAAAAACAAATAGGCAGCAAATAATAATGCGACAAGTCCTCCAATGGGTATTAACCAGTTTATCATACTCATAAAGCTTCTCCTCCAAATTAATGTTGTACTGCAATCAAAATTAGGTATATAATCATTATGAAATTACAAACCAAATATTTATGAATGAGTCTCAACTACGGGTTAGCAGTATCTGTAGAAAATTAAGGATTATAATGAGGTGTTTCTCATGGATAAACAACAAACAATTATACAAACAAAAAATATAGATAAAACAAAAATGAAAAGCTTTGATGGCAACACTGCTGCAGCACATATCGCCTATGCATTTAGCGATGTTGCCGCTATCTATCCTATCACTCCTTCTTCTCCTATGGGTGAAATAGCAGATCAATGGGCTGCATATGGACGAAAAAATATTTTTGATCAAGTCTTAAAAATAACTGAAATGCAATCTGAAGGAGGTGCTGCAGGAGCAGTTCATGGGATACTTAGTGCGGGTGGATGTGCAACAACTTTTACCGCATCACAAGGGCTTCTTCTCATGATACCAAACATGTACAAAATCGCAGGGGAGCTCATGCCCACCGTATTTCACGTCTCAGCGCGAGCCCTAGCAGGTCAAGCATTATCAATTTTTGGTGATCATCAAGATGTCATGGCTGCCAGAGCAACAGGATTTGGCATGATTGCTTCAAACTCAGTACAAGAGGTCATGGACCTTGCCTTAATAGCACATCTCTCATCAATACGATCAAGCCTCCCATTTGTTCATTTCTTTGATGGATTTCGAACATCACATGAAATACAAAAAATAGAAGTCATCGGCTATGAAGACATAAAAAAACTTATTGACTGGCAAGCACTACAAAAACATCGATCCCGAGCACTAAATCCGGAGCACCCACATCTGAGAGGTACTGCTCAAAACCCAGATATCTACTTCCAAGTCACTGAAGCGTCAAACATATATTATCAAAGAGTCCCACAAATCGTTGAAGAAGAAATGAGAAAAGTAAGCCAGCTAACGGGGCGAACTTACAACCTTTTTGATTATATAGGGGCATCTGATGCAACCCATGTCATTGTCATGATGGGATCTGGATGTGAAGCCGCTGAAGAAACCGTAAATTATCTCACCAGAAAAGAAGAAAAAGTGGGATTAGTCAAAGTACGATTATACCGACCTTTCTCCGCTGAACATTTTATACAATCATTGCCCTCAACCGTGAAAAAAATAGCAGTACTTGATCGAACTAAAGAATCAACAGCATATGGTGAACCTCTCTTTCTTGATGTATCAACGGTGATATATGATTTAAACAAAAAAATAACTGTCATTGGTGGAAGATATGGACTTGGGTCCAAAGATTTAACGCCAAACATGGTCAACGCTGTTTTTGAAAACCTCAAATTAGACAAACCAAAAAAACGATTCACCGTTGGTATCAATGACGATGTCACTCGCACCTCACTACCTATTAACACTGAAATGGATGCATCCCCTGAAGGACTGGTTCGCTGTAAATTCTGGGGAATAGGTGGCGATGGGACAGTAGGAGCAAACAAAGATGCAATAAAAATTATTGGTGATAACACCAATCAATATGTACAAGGATATTTTGCGTATGACTCAAAGAAATCTGGAGGTGTCACCGTTTCTCATCTCAGATTTGGAAAAGTTCCCATTCAGTCGACCTATCTTATCGATCGTGCCGACTATATCGCCTGTCATCAGCCATCCTATGTTGATAAATATGATTTGATTGAAGGAATTCGAGAAGGTGGTACATTTGTCTTAAATTCACCATGGTCTTTAGAGGAAATGGAGACGCATCTTCCCAATTCACTTAAAAAGACAATCGCTGAGAAAAATCTAAAATTCTACAATATCGATGCGGTAGAAATCGCTGAAAAAGTTGGTCTTGGCGGGCGTATCAATATGGTTATGCAAACCGTTTTTTTCAAACTCTCCAATGTTCTCCCCATTGATGATGCCATTCAATATTTAAAAGATGCAATAGAAGAGACCTATGGAAAGAAAGGAAGAAATGTCGTTGAAATGAACTGGAAAGCAGTTGACGCTGCACTCGAACATATCCAGGAGATTGGATACCCAGAATCATGGAAACATCTTGAGCCAGAACAATCAAAAAAACTTCAACTCCCTGACTTTGTTAAAAATGTTATGAATCCTATGCTTGCCCAGCAAGGAGATAAACTCCCTGTTAGTGCATTTACTCCTGCAGGCATATTTCCCACCTCTACCACACAATATGAGAAAAGAGCAATTGCAATAAACATACCTGAATGGCAGATAGAACACTGCATTCAATGTAATCAATGTGCATTTGTGTGCCCCCATGCTTCTATTCGACCAGTGCTTGTAACAGAGGATGAACTCAAACAGGCACCACAAGGATTTGAAACAAAAAAAGCAGTTGGAAAAGACACCGAAGGACTTCAGTTTAGAATACAAGTCTACCCTGAGGATTGTGTTGGATGTGGAAACTGTGCAGATATCTGTCCATCAAAAGAAAAATCATTACTCATGAAACCACTCGCGTCTCAAATGGATACACAAAAACCATTACAACAATACGCTGATACTATCCCTGCTCGATCAGGTGGTTTTGATAAATATTCAGTGAAAGGATCACAATTCCAGAAACCATTATTTGAATTTTCTGGTGCCTGTGCAGGGTGCGGGGAGACCCCCTATATGAAACTGGTTACCCAACTCTTTGGAGACCGAATGATCATTGCCAATGCAACAGGATGCTCATCGATATGGGGTGGTTCAGCACCATCAGTACCGTTCACCGTAAATCATGAAGGATTTGGACCCGCATGGGCTAACTCGCTTTTTGAAGATAATGCAGAATATGGATTTGGTATGGCTCTTGCCACCAATCAACGAAGAGCAAAACTAGCAGATATTATCAAACAAGCAAAACAAGAATCAACAGGAGAACTCAGAGAAGCATTTTCCAATTGGCTAGAAAATATGAATGATGCCGATAAGTCAAAACACTATGGTGATATCATCAAAAGACATCTAAAAGACAATCATCAAAAACCACTCTACAAACAAATTTGGGAGTTAAATGATTTACTCACCAAAAAATCAATCTGGTGTGTAGGAGGAGATGGTTGGGCATATGATATTGGATATGGTGGACTTGACCATGTTTTTGCAATGGGAGAAGATGTCAACATATTAGTCTTTGATACTGAGGTATACTCAAACACTGGAGGACAATCATCTAAAGCAACACCAATTGGATCAATAGCAAAATTTGCAGAATCCGGTAAAAAAACCAAAAAGAAAGACCTGGGATTAATGGCAATGAGCTATGGGTATGTCTATGTCACATCGGTATCAATGGGCGCGAATAAAAATCATCTCATCAAAGCACTCAAAGAAGCTGAATCATATCCTGGACCTTCACTTATCATTGCCTATTCGCCATGTATAAACCATGGATTGAAAAAAGGAATGGGCAAAGCACAAGAAGAAGCAAAACTTGCCGTTGAATCAGGATACTGGCCTCTTTATCGATATGACCCACGTTTAGTAGATGAAGGCAAAAACCCTTTCCAACTTGACTATAAAGAACCAGATGGTACTATTCATGATTTTCTCATGAGGGAAGTCAGATACGCAGCGTTACACAAGACATTTCCTGAAGAAGCAAAAAAACTCCACAAAAAACTAGCCGAAGATGTCAATGAAAAATATCAAACCTATAAATCAATGGCTGAAAAATAGATTAGGCAATGTAAAATAAACCAAAAACCTAATCACCTCTTTTTTTATTCTCTTTTCTTTGTGGTGCAATTTTTTGTTACAAAGAGCGAGAGATGTGGCAGATATAATTAAAAAAGCAAAAGAGGTTCATATTGTAACCCATATTGATGCAGATGGAATAACTGCTGGGGCAATTGCATTTCAAACATTACAACGATTGCAGATATCCTGTAGCATTGAATGTGTCAAACAAATCGATGAACTTGTTCTCAATCGTTTACTCAATGAAAACCATTCCCTTGTCTGGTTTACTGATTTAGGCAGTGGAATAAGCACATCATATCCTGAAATAAATAAAGTAATCACTGATCATCATAGTTGCCCAGAAAATTCTAATCTCTCATTTCACTTCAATCCTCATCTCTTTGGCTGTGATGGATCCTACGATATGAGCGGCGCGGGGGCAACATATCTGGTCTCAAGAGCGCTTGACAAAAATAATAATGATCTTTCATCATTAGCTATTGTGGGAGCATGTGGAGATTTACAGGATAAAAAATATTGCCGATTTACTGGAACAAATACAGAAATAATCAATCAAGGTGAAAAAGCAAATATTCTCAAAAAAAGAATGGACATACGTTATTTTGGTCGAGAAACACGACCTTTAGCAAAACTCTTACAATATTCAACAGATCCTTTTATTCCAGGTTTGAGTCGACGTGAAGATGCATGCCTGAAATTTCTTAATTCTTTAGGAATTCGTATAAAGGATGGGGATTACTGGCGTAAATGGATTGATTTGGAAAAAAACGAACGAAGAACTGTTATTTCAGCTATTGCTCAGATTCTGCTTACAAAAGGTTTTGGGTATAAAACAGTTGAGCGTCTTGTAGGAGAAAGCGTACTTTTGATTAAAGAGAAACCAGGAACAGAACTTCATGATGCAAAGGAATTTGCAACTTTGTTAAACTCAACAGCTCGATATGGTCAACATGAAGTTGGTTTAAATGTTTGTTTAGGTAATAGAGATGAGGATTTACAAAAAGCACGTAATTTGTTACGCGGACATCGAACAAATCTTGTTCAAGGTCTTCAGTTTGCTAGAGAAGAAGAAATACAAAAACGTGATGGTTTCCAGTTTTTCCACGCTAAGGATGGGATAAGAGATACTATTATTGGAATTGTTACCAATATGTTATTAAGTTCAGAGGATATCGATAGCTCTCTTCCACTTATTGGATTTGCTTACACTGAAAACGGTGATGTTAAAGTTTCCGCTCGAGCAACACAGTTCTTAATTGATAATGGTTTAAACCTGTCATCTGCATTAAAAAAAATCTCAAAAGAACTTGGTGGTGTTGGCGGAGGTCATGATATTGCTGCCGGCGCAACGATTCCTAAAGGAAAAGAAGAAGAGTTTCTCACTTTATTAGAAAAAGAAATTAAATCTCAGTTATCCTGAGATGTTTTATAAACTTCTACTATTTTTACTTCAAAGGTTAACTCTTTCCCAGCGAGATGATGAATGCTATATCCTTCACGTTCAAAATCTTCCATAAATATCATATCAGCAAACATATTAGGGATTCTATACGACCTGCGAAGAATATAGGACCGGTTAAAAGTGATAGTTCTATTTAACGGAAATTTTTGTTCTTGTTGATCTAATTTTATTGTGACATTTATATTCTCATTTGTAACGTTATCAACTATGATTGTTAAATTGCTACCCATGTAGTCTAGATAATAAGTAGAACCAGGAAGTGGGGAACTTTCTATGGTGACAGAATTATCATCCCACTGTGCTGTTGATGCATCTGGGAAAATAATTCCCAATTCCATACCAACAGCTAAAAACATTAATTCATCGGAGAGATTTTCAGAGGTCGTTGGAGTTAATAATAGTTCAACATGATCATTGGTGATATTAATTACTTGTGTTGCATTTTCCCAGATATAAAACGGTGGTAAACTGTCATATAATGAGAAATATGCCGTTTCTAAATCTTCTAATAAAATACCTTCAGGTAGCGTAAAAACATCCAATGTTTCGACATCAACCCAATAAATTGTAATTGCTTCTTCAGTATATTCAATCACTTCAAAGGTTTGATTAAAAGTATATCCTCTTTCACTATACATAACTTCTTTTGTGGTAAAGGTATCGCCTACAGATATCTTATTTGCTCCATATGCTTTTCCTGGTGGAATGGGGCCAATTGTTGCTGTCTGGCCTTCCTTTAGTCCAATGAGTCCTTCCATAAAGCCTTCAATTAAACCTGCTGAATATTGTAAATAACCCGTTGGTGGTGTTGCAGTTTGATTAAACGAAATAAATACCTTGAGAGGGTTACCGCCGGTTTTACTATCTGAATCATTATATGATGAATCAAATACAGTCCCATCAGGTAAAGTCCCGATATAGTGGATATCAGCGCAATCGCCAAGTTGTATAACTTTTTCTTCTTGCCATATATTTTGAAGTATATCTTCTCCATAGGTTGCACCCACATAGATAGCTACTGCTCCAAACACAATGATAAAAAGTGCTATACTTGCTAGTTTCTCTTTTTGCATGCCCTGGCTTAATAAAATCATTATATATTAACTTAAGCCTCAACTTAATGTTTATAACCTATCTTTTTATTATCAGCCATTCATGAACTATGAGACCTTAACTGTCAATATAAAAGAAAAAGCAGCATATATACTACTAAACAGACCGGATCGTCTCAACTCCTTTGATCTCAAACTCGGTGAGGAACTCTCAACGGTATTAGAACAACTATCGAACAATACAGATATTAGAGTAATAGTCCTCAAGGGTACCGGAAAAGGATTTTGTGGTGGAGGTGATGTCAAAGAAATGTACAACGCAGAAAATAAACCACAATATCTGCGAGATCTAACAAAAGTCATCCATCGATGCGTCATTCTTATGAGAACTTCAGAAAAACCAATTATCGCAGCAATAAATGGTGCAGCATATGGCGCAGGTCTTTCATTAGCACTTGCATGTGATATTTTAATCGCAGTTGAGGATGCAAAATTTAACACCGCGTTTATTGGAATAGGCCTAGCTCCTGGATGTGGAACACAATTTATCACAAAAATTCTTGGATATCAAAAAGCATGTGAATACGTTCTAACCGCAAAGACATTTTCTGCAGAGAAAGCAAAGAAGCTGGGGATGGTAAACAAAGTCGTTTCTGCAGACAAACTTGATGAAGCATTAGAGGAATATGTTATCCTATTTCAAAAATATCCTCCTATTGCAGTAGGCAAAGCTAAAATGCTCATTAACAAAAGTCTTGATAATGACATGCTACCACATTTAGAGCTTGAAAGTATTACCGCATCCGCCTCAGCAGCATCAGAAGATTTCAAGGAAGGTGTCACTGCATTTGTAGAGAAACGAAAACCAATCTTTAAAGGAAAATAAAATGATATTTTCGACAATTGTTGATACTTGCATAGAAACATTTATGTATTCTTCTTAACTACACAAAAGCTTATCTGGGAGACAGGTGTTATGATATATAAAACAATAAAATTGACCTCACATCAGGGGATTGCAACGATCACACTAAGCAGACCAGATGTTCATAACGCTATGAACGAAACACTCATGAAAGAACTCACAACATCTTTTCAAAACCTCTCCGAAGATACTACAGTACAATGTATCGTACTAACTGGAGAAGGGCCCTCTTTTTGTGCAGGAGCAGATCTTAACTGGATGAAAAGCATGGTCTCCTATACAAAACAAGAAAACATCAACGATAGCAACCTTCTCTTGGATTTATACAATACCATAAATGACTGCCCTAAACCGGTTATAGGAAAAATAAATGGTCATGCATTTGGTGGAGGATTAGGTTTGATTGCTGTATGTGATATCACTATAGCTACTCCAAAAAGTAAATTTGCATTTAGCGAAGCAAAACTAGGAATCATCCCTGCTGTTATATCCTCCTTTGTTTCTCCTCGAATGAAACAAGCAGATATGAGACGGTTTTTTATAACCGCAGAACGATTTGATACTCAAATAGCACATGAAATTGGACTCATTGACATTGTAACAACAGAAGAAGAGTTTGAGCAAACCATTGAAAAATATATATCTTTAGTTCTCAGCTCAGGGCCACAGGCAATAACAGAAATAAAAAAACTTATCAACAATCTTTCTGCAATGGATAGAAAACAATTCCAACAACATTCCGTTGAAAAAATAGCAGAATTACGAGTATCCATGGAAGGACAAGAAGGAATATCGGCTTTTCTTGAAAAAAGAAAACCGCATTGGAGAATGAAATAATGTTTTCAAAAATCTTGATAGCAAATCGCGGAGAAATAGCGATACGTGTCATTACAGCATGTCAAGAACTTGGAATAAAAACTATAGCTATTTACTCAAAGGTGGACAAAAATGCACCACATGTTCAATTAGCTGATGAAGCAGTCAACCTTGGAGATCCTGCTCCTTCTGAAAGCTACCTTAATATCCCAAAAATTATTGCAATTGCAAAAAAAAGAAATGTAGATGCAATACACCCCGGTTATGGATTTCTAGCAGAAAACCCTGATTTTGCTCAAGCATGTGATGATTCAAATATAAAATTTATTGGGCCAAACCCTGAAGTTATAACTTTAATGGGAGATAAAATCGCATCAAAAAAAACCATGGAAAAAGAAAATATTCCAGTCATCCCTGGCTATCATGGCGAAAAACAAGATATTAAAACTCTACTTTCTCAGGGAAAAAAAATTGGTTTTCCTCTTCTTGTCAAAGCTACAGCAGGTGGTGGAGGAAAAGGGATGCGGGTGGTTCATGCAGAAAAAGATCTTCAACAAAGCATAGAAAGTGCAAAGAGGGAGGCAAAATCCTCTTTTGGAAATGACACTGTCCTACTTGAGAAATATATAGACAAACCAAGACATATTGAATTTCAAATTCTAGCTGATGAACATGGTCATGTTATCCATATTTTCGAACGAGAATGCTCTATTCAACGACGTCATCAAAAAATAATTGAGGAAACACCATCACCATTGCTAACATCTGAACTCAGGGAAGAGATGGGTGCTGCGGCATGCGCCTGTGCAAAAACTGTTGGATATACAAATGCAGGGACTGTAGAATTCATGGTAGATGGGAACAAGAATTTCTATTTCATGGAGATGAATACGAGATTACAGGTTGAACATCCTATAACTGAAGCAGTTAGTGGTATTGACCTAGTGAAATGGCAACTACGTATTGCAAGTGGTGAACATCTCACATTAAAACAATCAGATCTCCTCCAACGTGGACATGCCATAGAATGCAGAATCTATGCAGAAGACCCTGATCATGGTTTTTTACCAAGTGTTGGTAAATTAACAAAAGTTCAGGTGCCAACTGGGCCAAATATTAGAAATGATTCAGGCGTCGAAACAAACCTCGAGGTGAGTTCGTATTATGATCCAATGCTGTCAAAACTCATAGTCAGTGCAGAAAACCGGCAGGAATGTATCAATAAAATGATATGGGCTCTCTCCCGATATGTCATTCTTGGAGTAAACACCAATATTTCATTTCTCAAAAAAGTTCTTGAACATGAAGAGTTTAGAAAAGGAAACATTACAACTCATTTTATTGAACATTATTTCTCTGATATGACGAAAAGAAAAGAAAAAATACCCATAGAAGCACTTATTTCCCTTGCTGTCTATGACTCAATGCATACAAAGCGTCAGGAAGTTGTACGATATAAAGAAAAAGATCCACATTCACCATGGAGAAATGTTGGCAGATGGAGGATGGGAAAGTAATATGTTTATCAACTACGAACATGAAAATTATGTTTATAATATTACAATAGAACGTAGAGACAACAAGTTTTTTATCACCTATGATAACAATGAGTATACGGTTACCGCAGAAGAGATAAAACAAGGGCAACTAAAAATAACGCTGGGGGATAGAATTATTAAATCGGTAATATCAGAAGGTGAAGATAAAAAATATGTTTTTATTGATGGAAATGTCTACAAAGTCAAACGAAGAGAGCTTACTGGACAAATCCGAACAAAAACTCAAGAAGGAGACCTTAATTCACCAATTTCAGGAACTATTGTAGACATCAAAGTAGCTGAAGGATATAAAGTAAAGAAAAATGATGTTCTCATGGTCATTGAAGCAATGAAAATGGAATATCTCATCAGAGCACCACATCCTGGAACAATAAAAAAGGTCTTTTTCAAGAAAAATGATCAAATAGAAATAGGTCAACTAACTGTTGAAATAATAAAAGAGGATGAATAACATGGATGCTATAGAAAGCAAGATTAATACCTCAGATAAAGAATTTAAATCTAATTATTCCAATTATGAAAAAATGGTTAAAGATCTTAAAAAACAGATTAGTATCGCAGCAAAAGGAGGAGGAGATGAAAAAATAAAAATCCATAAATCAAGAAATAAAATGCTTGTTCGTGAGCGGATAGATGCATTGTTAGATCCTGAATCACCTTTTATGGAATTTAATACCCTTGCTGCTCATAATATGTTTAATAACCGTGCTCCTTGCGCAGGTATAGTAACAGGTATTGGCATCATCCATGGAAGAGAAGTAGTTATCGTTGCAAATGATGCCACAGTAACAGGGGGGACCTATTATCCCATAACTGTTAAAAAACATTTGCGTGCACAAGAGATTGCCCAGGAGAATAACCTTCCCTGTATTTATTTGGTTGACTCAGGAGGTGCATTTTTGCCAATGCAGGATGAGGTATTCCCAGATCGTGAGCATTTCGGAAGAATTTTTTATAATCAAGCGAAAATGTCATCATTAAAAATACCCCAAATCGCAGTGGTTATGGGTTCCTGTACTGCAGGAGGGGCATATGTTCCTGCCATGTCAGATGAAACAGTTATAGTAAAAGGAAATGGAACCATATTTCTTGGTGGTCCACCATTGGTAAAAGCTGCGACGGGGGAGGAAGTTTCTGCTGAGGATTTAGGAGGTGCAGATGTTCATTGTCGAAAAAGCGGGGTGACTGATCATTATGCTCAAGATGACAACGAAGCAATTAATATTACTCGTAATATCGTGGAAAACCTCAACAGACAAGAAAAAACCTATGTTGACATCAAAGCACCTGAAAAACCGTTATATGATATCAAAGAAATATATGGGATAATCCCCAAGGATCAACGAAAACCATTTGATGTCAAAGAAATCATCGCCCGATTAGTCGATGGATCAAAATTTCATGAATTCAAATCTTTATATGGAACAACATTAGTCTGTGGATTTGCACGGATTCTGGGATATCCTGTTGGAATTCTTGCAAATAACGGTGTTTTGTTCTCTGAATCCGCCTTAAAAGGATCACATTTCATTGAAATATGCTGCCAACGGAAAATACCCTTGGTCTTCTTACAAAATATTACAGGATTTATGGTTGGCAGTAAATATGAGTCTGGGGGAATTGCAAAAGACGGGGCTAAAATGGTGACAGCGGTAACCTGTGCTCAGGTACCTAAATTTACCGTGTTAATCGGTGGATCATTTGGAGCAGGAAACTATGGAATGTGCGGTCGTGCCTATGGACCACGACAACTATGGATGTGGCCTAATGCAAGAATATCAGTCATGGGAGGGCAACAAGCAGCCAATGTACTCTTAACAGTAAAACGTGATCAACTCTGGAGAAAAGGTATCGCAATGACAAAAAAAGAAGAAAAAGAACTCACCGATCCTATTTTGCAAAAATATGAAATTGAGGGAAGCCCCTATTATAGTACTGCCCGTATTTGGGATGATGGAATAATTGATCCTGCAGATACCCGTCTCGTTTTAGGGTTAGGCATTTCTGCATCATTAAACGCACCAATTCCCGATTGGGTATCTGGTGTCTTTAGAATGTAGCTGTGGATGATATGCAATATGATGTTGTTGTAGTTGGTGCAGGCCCTGCAGGGTCTACCGCTGCTAAAAATCTTGCAGAAAAGGGAAAAAAAGTTTTACTTATCGATAAAGACAAATTTCCCCGGGATAAGCCATGTGGCGGAGGGTTACCTACTCGAGTAGTGAACGAATTTGCTTATGTTGAAGAACTTATTAGCTCCATATCCTATGGAAACATAACTTTTTCTTCATCTCTTAAGTATAAATTCTGCCTTAAAAGAGAGACACCTGTGGTGTATACTGTTTTACGCAAAGAATTTGATTATTCATTGTTAAAAATAGCTCAACAAAGTGGAGCAGCCGTTAAGTTGGGTAAGAAAATTGTTGATGTGCAAAGAAAAAATAATCATATGATTTGTTTTTTTGATGATGATACACAGGTGGAATCTAAACTTGTTATCGGCTGTGATGGTATGAGAAGTGTTGTTGCAGAAAAAACATATCTCTCCCAGGATAAAAACAATCGCTGTGTCTGTCTTGTTGTTGAACATCCACTTAATGAAATTGAGATGCAAAAATATTTTAAAAAAGAAAAATTCATTCAACTCTTTATTAAAACACAAGGTATAACCGGATATGGATGGATTTTTCCAAAAAAAGATACTGTTAATATCGGCATTGGCCAGTTTGAGCCAAATGGAGCTCAAGCTATAAAACATGAATCCTTAAAGATTTCTTTTGAAAATTATCTTACCATGCTTAAAAATAAAAACATTATTCCATCAACAGTCAACATGGATCATATGCAAGGTGGAATCCTTCCGATTTTTCCTTTGAAAAAAACGTATGCAGATGGTGTACTTCTCTGTGGTGATGCCGCAGGTTTTATTAATCCTATCACTGGGGAAGGCATCTATTATGCAATGGCTTCAGCAACACTCGCTGCAAATATTGCTGTACATGCATTAAATGAAGATACCTATCATGAAAGGTTTTTATCACAATATCAAGATTTATGGTATTCAGCATTTGGTAAAGACTTAAAACTTCTTGGTAAATTTAATAAAAAATGGTTAACTTCTTCTGAAAAAATTGTTCGACTTCTTTCTAAAGATAAAACCTTTGCACGACTCATCATTGGGGTAACAGGAGGACGTATACATATTTCCAAATATAAAATCCCTCTATTTACCCGCTATCTTTATGTGTTGGTTAAGGATATGCTGACAAAGAAATAAAATCAAGCATATCCTCTAAAACTTATATTTTTTTTAATCAGTGCAAGGGTTATGCTCTAAGTTCACGGCGTATAATCTTGCCAGATATTGTTTTAGGCAGTTCTTCACGATATTCAATAATTCTTGGGTATTTATAGGGTGCAGTAACATTTTTTACATGCTCTTGGAGTTCTTTTGTTAATGCATCAGAGGGACTATAGCCTTTTGCAAGAACAATAACTGCTTTGACAACAATTCCTCTTACTCCTTTTGGATCTTCAGCTCCGATTACTGCACATTCTGCTACTGCATCATGCTCCATTAGAGAGGATTCAACTTCAAACGGACCAATCCGATATCCAGATGATTTAATAACATCATCATCTCGACCAACAAACCAGAAATATCCATCTTCGTCTTTATAGCCATGGTCTCCAGTATAGTAATAATTGTTACGAAATGCTTTTTTCATTATTTCAGTATCTTTCCAATATTCCTTAAAAAGCCCTGGTGGGCGTTGATCATCAAGATACAGTGCAATATTTCCTTCCTCATTAGGATCTAATTTATTTCCATCATCATCAACAATTTGAACATCATGACCTGGTGTTGGTTTACCAACAGAACCATATCGTATAGGCATGAATCGATAATTTGACAAAATACATACCGTTTCTGTTTGACCAAAGAAATCATAAATCTCTAAATTAAAATGTTTCTTCCATACCCTGATAACTTCAGGGTTTAATGGTTCACCTGCGCTCATACAATGACGAAGTTTCAAATTATATTTAGTTAAATCCATCTGAATCATAAGCCGATACACTGTTGGTGGTGCACAAAATGTGGTAACTCCATAGCGCTCCATAGCTTGTAATAATCCATCAGCATCAAAACGGCCAGGTGTCTCCCATTGGATAACTGCTGCACCAACAATCATTTGACCAAAGAGTTTTCCCCATGCAGCCTTTGCCCATCCTGTTTCAGAAACCGTCCAATGCAGATCTTTATCAGTTAAAGCCTGAGCAAAACGGGCAGTTACTTCATGTCCTAAAGGATAACTATGGGTGTGAAGAACCATTTTTGGATGTCCCGTTGTTCCTGAAGTAAAATAGATGAGCATAGGATCAGTGGATTTGGTTTTTCCTATTTCATCAGTTGACAGGTCATATGAAGATTTATTCATCTCTTCTAAATAGTTAAGCCATCCCTGTCTTTTTCCATCGATTAACATCAAATGTTTCAATGTTGGGCATTTTGATTTTATGTTATCGACAATATCCGCATGGTCTAGATCGGTAACAATCATATTTGCCTCAGCTCGATTAACACGATATTCAACATCTTTAGAAGTTAAAAGTACTGTTCCTGGCATGGGAATAACACCTAGTTTAAACATACCTATCAGGGCAATATACCATTCAGGGATGCTTTGTAGAATAACGAGCACACGATCTCCTTTTTTAATGCCTATACGACGTAATGCATTGGCAAACCGATTTGATTCAACAGATAAATCACGAAAAGTATGATATCGGTCTCGTTTTCCTGTTCTGTCTATCGATATTAACGCAAGTTTTGTTCTATCTTCCGCCCATTTATCAACAACATCAAAACCAAAATTGTAGTACTGTGGAATCTCCCATTTAAATTCTTTGTAAAGCTTTTCATATGTATCCTTTTGCATGTTTTTTCCCTCATTTTCTTTATTAAAGCTATTTTTTATTAAAAATTATAGTCCAAGTTTACGAGCAATAATCATTCGCTGAACCTCTGATGTTCCTTCCCCAATTTGACAGAGTTTAACATCTCTATAAAAACGTTCTACAGGGTATTCTCTGGTGTATCCATACCCGCCAAAAATCTGAATAGCATTGCGTGTTGCCTTCATAGCAATATCTGATGCAAACAATTTTGCCATGGATGCTTCTTTGGTAAATGGTAATCCTTTTTCTTCAAGGTCAGCTGCTTGGTAAACAAGTAATCGTGCTGCTTCTATATGTGTTGCCATGTCTGCTATCATCCATTGAACAGCTTGAAATTTTCCAATTGGTTTTCCAAACTGTTGGCGCTGTCGTGCATATTCAAGGCTTTCATCAAGCGCTGCTTGAGCTATTCCAACTGCCATGGAACCTACAGCAGTTCGACCTCGATCCAAAATTGTCATGGATCCAACAAATCCCATTCCTTCCTTGTCTAGTAGGTTTTCTTTGGGAACTCGGCAATCCTTTAGGATTAGTTCAGCGGTGTGACTGCCGCGAAGACCAAGTTTATCTTCAAGCTGACCAACAGTAAAACCGGGTGTATCTTTTTCAACAATAAATGCGCTGATGCCTTTTGCTCCTTTAGTTTTATCAGTTTTTGCCATTACCGTTGTTACTTCAGCGATATTACCTGAAGTGATAAATTGTTTAGTTCCATTGATGACCCACTCATCTTCCTCAAGTACCGCAGTTGTCTGTGTTGCTGCAGCGTCAGATCCTGCATTTGGTTCTGTTAATGCCCAGGCAGCAATCCCTTCTCCATTAACAAGATTGGGTAGGTATTTTTTTCGTTGTTCTTCCGTACCTTTCTCGTAGATATGGCCGACACCTAGTGAGTTATGTGCTTCAACAATGATGCCTGTTGAACCACACACTCGGGATATTTCTTCAAGAGCTATCATATATGATATGCGATCGATACCTGCTCCTCCATATTTTTGAGGAACAGTCATAGCCATTAATCCCATCTTTCCCATTTTTTTATATAACTCTTTAGAGAAATATTCTTCTTTATCTATTTTTGAGGCGATAGGTTTTATTTCTTTTTCAGCAAATTCTCGTATAGTTTTTTTAAACAATTTATGGGTTTCTGTTAATTCAAAATCCATAATAATCAACAAACTGAGATAAACAAAGGGTTGAAAAACCTTAGGTTTATTAAAAAATAATAATATTTTGCTATCCAAGAAACTATGTTAGCTCATTTTTTCTGAGGTGAATAAGAAAAGAAGGAGTCTTATTCAGGTCGGATAAGAGGTGCAACAACGTACATTATTTTTTATAAACAATATAAAATTTTATAGTTTATAGCTTAAGTCTCTCATATTAAAGAATTTTAGAACAATTAAACCTCCTATACTATCCTAATGTCTCCTAATAAAAAGATAATATACTTCATATTTTATTAATATCAATATATATTTATAATTAGAAAACTTTTAATATGATGTCAAACATATAACTATTATTATCAAGGGGAAAAAATATGAAAAACACAAAAAAAATATTAAAAGGAGCTAGCGTTTTGTTGATTGCAGCAGTTTTGATTTTATCAACACTTGCTGTAACAGCAAATACAAATAGTGATAACAAACAAGTTGGTATATTCGAAGAGGTAACGGTTAGTCCAACTCTAGTGGCAACAAATAATTTTTACTATTGTAACATACTAAATGCTGGTGTGTTTTTCGATAGTTTTGAAGATTATCCTGATTTTGTTGTTGATAATTTTCCACCATGGACAACTATTGATCTTGATGGTGATGGTACGTATGGTATGGAAGGAGTAGAATGGCCTAATGCATATTATACTGGGGCATATATGATATTTAACCCATCTCAAACTACGCCTCCTATTGATGATACGCATCCTGCAAAAACTGGTCAGAAATATGCGAGTTGCTGGGATTCAGTTTCTATGCCAAATAATGATTGGTTGATTAGCCCTGCCTTAACCCTCGAAGAAGATGGTATGCTTACCTTTTGGGCTCGATCATTGACTGATCAATATGGTTTGGAGCGAATGAAAGTTGGTGTTTCAACAACGGATATGGAGCCATCTAGTTTCGACATAATCTCACCTGGAGCATATATTGAGGTACCAGTTGCATGGACTCAGTATACCTTTGATCTCTCAAATTATACTGGTGAAACTGTCTATATAGCTATTAACTGTGTTTCTGATGATGCCTTTTCATTGTTTATTGATGATTTTGAGGTCACCGGTGTTTTAATTGGCGACCCTGAACTTGCCTGCTCTGGGTCATTAAGTTGGACTGGAGTTGAACCTGGGTCAACAGTAACTGGTAGCTTTAATGTCAATAATATTGGTGATGCAGGGACAGTTCTTAATTGGCAGATTGATTCATTTCCTGATTGGGGTACCTGGACATTTACACCTTCATCTGGATCGACTACTACTACAACAATTGTAAATGTTGAAGTTATTGCACCTGATGAGCAAGAAACTGAATTTTCAGGTAGTGTTAAAGTTGTAAACTCTGATGATCCTGAGAATTTCTGCACTATTGATGTTGCTCTTGCAACACCAGTGAATCTACTTACTAGTGTTAACACTAATGTCTTTATGTCTAAATCAGTAGCTACAAGCCAACCAAAACCTCTTAGCAGCGAGGTTATTTGGGATAATGGTGATGATGATGGTACTGGAGCTGGATTATCTTCACAATTAGATCTTGTTTATCCATTCAATTCACAAGTTGCAGATGATTTTCTGCTGACAGAAGATGCAGATATTGAAGGGGTTAAATGGTGGGGAGTATTTTGGAATGGAGCAGGATACCCGGCAACCACTGAATTTAACATCATGTTTTATGATGATGATGGAACTGGAAACATGCCAACAGGAGCAGGTATGGGTGATCCAACATCAACTGCACTTGCTGTCTATAATTTTCCATCTGTAACTGGAACATCAGTTGGAGCTGATCGATATGAATATGAAGTAACTCTACCTACACCATTTTCTGCTGAAGCAGGAACCAAATATTGGATAGCAATTCAATGGGTTGGATCATTCTCAGATTATGGACAATGGGGATGGGTCACCAATGGCGATAATCCTGATCAACTTCATGAATCAGTTTCAGGATTCCCTCTACTTGGTACTAATTATTGGACAGATACCGGCTACGGTGATATGGCATATATTCTCTATGGTGAAGGCGGTGAAGATCCTATAGCTGATCTTGATTGTGCTGGTTCATTGAACTGGGCTGATGTAGAACCTGGTTCTACCGTCAATGGAACCTTTACTGTCTCAAACGTTGGGGATGCAGGTTCATTACTTGATTGGGAGATTCAATCCTATCCTGATTGGGGTACCTGGACTTTTGATCCTAATGGTGGTATTGGTCTTACACCTGAGGATGGTGCAGTGACTGTTACCGTTGAAGTTGTAGCGCCTATGGATAAAGAAACAGAGTTTACTGGTCAGGTCGTTCTTGTTAACAGTGAGGATCCTGATGATACCTGTACAATTGAGGTTGCTCTTGCAACACCAGTGAATTATCAATCGCCTTTCCTGGCGTTTATCCAAAGACTGATCCAGCGGTTTCCATTGTTGAGTTTACTTTTAAATCTACTTTAGATAAAAGGATAGATTCAACAAAAACAACCCTCTTTTTTTCTTTTTAGTTTTTTTAATTATTATTTAACATAAATAAACAGAGTACTGTTACTACTATTAATAATAAAAACAAATTTGCGTTGTTGCATATAATATTTGTTGTAATATATATAATATAAAAGTCATATTTATATATTAAAAGAAATTACTAGGATACTATATATAATAATATCGAAAATTAAATATAGGTGTAGCAAGATAACAATTATTATATATTTGGGAGGAAGTAAAAATATGAAAAAAAGAAATATTTTAAAGGGAGCTGGCGTTTTGTTGATTGCAGCAATTATGATTTTGTCAACACTTGCTGTGACAGCAGATACTAATAATGAACAAAAACAAGTTGGATTATTTGATGAGGTAATGGTAAGTTCAACTTCAGTAGCAGCAATTTCTTTAGAAAATAACCAACCAAAACCATTAAACAGAGCTGTGCTTTGGGATCAATATGATACTGATGGAAGTAATGGGTTAAGTCATGCACCTCAATCTGCTTTTGGATTTCAACGTGCATTGCTTGATGATTTTGAGATTCCAGCAGGGGAAACTTGGACTCTTACCAATTTCCATTCATTTAACCTGTGGAATACACTGGCACCTGGTTCAGGTACTGATTTTCATCTTGAGTTTTGGTCAGATAATGCAGGATCCCCTGGTTCACTTATAGCTGCTGCTGTTACTGTGTCCTATGCCGAAACAGGAACAGGTCGTACATGGTTTAGTCGACCGGAATTTGAAATTGAGTATGTCTATGAACCTATTGTTCTTACTGAGGGGACGTACTGGATCTGGGGACATGTAGATGGACCTGAGAACTGTTTTTGGATGGCTCGGTCAACGATTTGGGGAAGCGAGTGTTGGCTTGATTATGAAGATTATCCGCCATTGCAACCAGGTCAAAATTTATTTGGATCCCCATATGATTTGGCGTTTCAACTGACCGGTGAGGGCGGTGATCCACCAGAACTTATCCCGGATCTTGATTGTGCTGGTTCATTGAACTGGGCTGATGTAGAACCTGGTTCTACCGTCAATGGAACCTTTACTGTCTCAAACGTTGGGGATGCAGGTTCATTACTTGATTGGGAGATTCAATCCTATC
>JAWOGM010000094.1:0-12611 GCA_046496795.1 Thermoplasmatota archaeon | reverse complement strand
AACAAATCCTTCTGTTTTTTGTGCTATTATGGGGCTTGAAAATGAGATTGATGTTGTTTGGTTTATGGAATTTGTTGTTCGTTCTAAAGCCAGGTTGGTGTTGAACGCAGCAGCTCCTAGTCCTGAAAGGACTAATATACCTATAATTACTATTGGTATTATTTTCTTCATATTTATTCCCTCTTTTTTATTGTACAAAATTTAGTTTATAAGAGTATATAAATTACTACCCCTTTATATACGTTCCTTAAATTCAGAAGAAAACTATTCAGAATCTAAGGGCTAAATTAAATTAATCATGCCCCTTTTTTTTTAATTGAAATTGATAATAGGTATCTATTTAAACTATTAATAGGTTTAATTGATTAGGGGGTTGAAATGACTCAGATTTCTCAAGCACAAACAGGCAATGTTACCAAACAGATGAAAGAAGTTGCTAAACAGGAAAATGTTGATGTGGAAATAATTCGACGTAGAATTGCCTCAGGAAGTATTGTTATCCCCTGTAATCCTATTCACAACCCAAAAGCATTAGGGATCGGAAAAGGATTGCGGGTAAAAGTCAATGCAAATATTGGAACCTCAAGAGAACATTGTGTTGTAGAAGAAGAAATTGAAAAAGCAAAAATATCAATTGATGCAGGAGCACATGCAATTATGGATCTTTCAACAGGGGGAGACCTGGATAAAATTCGTACATCTTTGCTTAAAGTATCACCTGTTTCTTTTGGAACGGTTCCTATCTATCAAGCTGGCATTGACGCCATTAAAAAAAGAGGTTCAATAGTTGATATGACCCAAGATGATATGTTTCATTCAATTGAACATCATGCAAAACAAGGTGTTGATTTTGCTGTTGTCCATGTTGGCATCACCAAAGAAAGTGTAGATCGGCTGCAAAAACAAAAACGGTTAATACCTATGGTCTCCCGAGGAGGATCATTTCACATGGCTTGGATAATTCATAACCAAGAGGAAAATCCATTGTATAAAAATTTTGACTATGTATTGGAAATTGCAAAAGAATATGATCTGACCTTATCGCTTGGAGATGGAATGCGTTCAGGAGCGTTATATGATTCAAATGATAGAGCAAAATTCCAAGAACTCCTTATTATTGGAGAACTTGTTGAACAAGCAAGAGAATTTGGTGTGCAAACAATGGTTGAAGGACCGGGACATATGCCATTAAATGACATACAAGCAAATATTGAAGTGATGAAAAAAGTTACAAAAAACGCTCCTTATTTTGTGCTTGGGCCTTTAGTAACTGATATCGCTCCAGGATATGATCATTTTGTTGGTGGTATTGGTGGAGCATTCGCAGGGTTTTTTGGAGCCGATTTCCTCTGCTATTTAACTCCTGCTGAACATCTTAGCCTACCAGATTCACAGGATGTACGAGAAGGAGTAATTGCTACCAGAATAGCTGCTCATGCAGCAGATATCGCTCGTGGGATTGATAGGGATATTGATAAAGATTTTAGTATGGCTCGTGAGAACTTAGATTGGGATGAAATGTTTAACTTATGCATTGATCCTGAAAAAGCTATTTCCTATCGAAAAAAAAGACTTCCTCAAGAAGATTCCCATGTATGTTCAATGTGTGGTAACTTATGCGCCATTGATCTTGTAAAGAAATATTTAAGTAAAAAATAATTTGAATCAGAATTTACTTATCTATATAAACAACAATTTTGTTTACATTTCATCATGATAAACCTTTACTTAGCAATACCTGCATTTATCATCGGCGTTGTTTTTCTTTATAAATCCTCAGATATGCTTGTTGAAGGCACATCAAAAGTGGCGTTACATTTTGGAATATCTACCTTAATTATTTCTGCAATTTTTGTTGGGTTTGGTACATCGGCTCCTGAATTAGCAATTTCTGTTGGTGCAGCAGTACAAAACCAACCAGGTATCTCCATTGGAAATATAATAGGTTCCTGTATTGCTAATCTATTGTTAGTGCTTGGGTTTAGCGCGATTATACGACCTATCTCTATTAATAAAAACGTTTTCAAACGTGAAATGTTGTTTATGCTTGGGGCAACATTACTTCTTATCATATCTGCCAGATTTGGCCTTTTGGATACCTACCATATCGTTGGAGGAATTATTTTTTTATTATTTTTTGTATTATTTATATGGTATTTCATTAAATGTGGAAAAAAAGAACGAAAAACAACGAAACAACAGACTAATAATCACATTCAAAAAAATATACTGCGCATTATTTTAGGAATTGCAGGAGTTATTGTAGGGGCATTTTTTTTAATCGAATCATCTATTTTCATTGCTGAATTTCTGGGTATCAGTAAACTTATTATCGCTCTTTCATTAGTTGCTATCGGTACTTCACTTCCTGAACTTGTTGTTTCTGCAATGGCAGCATTTAAAAAAGAATCAGATATTGCGGTGGGAAATGTCCTTGGTTCAAATATTTTTAATATATTGTTAATCCTTGGATTAAGTGCATTATTTATTCCATTACAAGCAATGAATTCTTTTGATTATTTGTTAATTCTTCTTGGGGTTTCTCTTATTATGTTTCCTATTTTATACACAGGATATGTTATTTCAAAAAGAGAGGGGATATTTATGTTAATACTGTATTTTCTTTTTATATGGTATATCTTCTTCTAAATCATAGTTTTTTCAAACTGTATAAATAGCATTGTTGTATTTCTCAAAGGTAATGCCAAAGAAAAATTATTCATTCAAAAAAGAAATAGCACCTATATTTATGATGGGTTTGTTTTTTATTTTCATATATGGTCTTGCACTTCTAATAATTAAACCTTTTGATTATGCTGGAATGCAAGCATTTAAAGATTCTGCAGATCCGTTTAATCTAGTAATTTTTTTCAGCATTATTATTGCTATGACTGTAATTATTCTTGTTATAGCAAAATATTTTTGGAAACAATTAATTAAATTTATTATCCTTGGCGCGGTTGGATATACTTCATTTTACGTATTTCTACCTCTGCTAGCTTTAGTGTTAGCTGGATGGTGGTCTTTTCTTATCTCTATAACTCTTGCTGTTATACTAACTGTTAGCCTATTTAAATATCCAGAATGGTATGTCATTGATCTGTGTGGAATTATAATTGGAGCTGGAGCAATTGCTATATTTGGGATATCATTAGATATTTCTTTGGTTTTAATCCTTTTGATTATACTTGCAATCTATGATGCGATATCTGTCTATAAAACCAAACATATGATTGATCTTGCTGATACAGTCATGGATTTAAAGTTACCAGTTCTTATAGTTATCCCTAAAATACGTAATTATTCATTAATAAAAGAAACAAAAACTCTAAAAGAAAAAATGAATGATGACGAGGAACGAGAAGCTTTTTTTATGGGTCTTGGAGATATTGTAATGCCTGGTATCTTGGTTGCCTCAACCTATCATAACATTGTTAATGGATTCCCTGTAACCCTAGGGGTAATCGTTGGCACCCTCTTAGGATTTATATGTCTCATGAGTTTTGTCGTTAAAGGAAAACCTCAAGCAGGGTTGCCTTTGCTTTGTGGAGGAGCAATTATCGGGTATCTTCTTTCTAGTTATCTATGGTTTGGAAAAATAGTTGGACTTGGGTTTTCCCGATAATTTTTAATATTCCATTTTTATATGATTATCCTCGCACCATATTTTTCTATCTAGGTGATGTAAAATTTTTCCACAAGTGGGACATATTGCTTTATCAAGAAAATGATCAAGCCAGATATCTCGTACTTGTAAAACTGTTTCATTTTCAATACGAGCTAGTAATTCTTTTTGTTCAGGGCTTATCGCAAGTTTTCGTAAGCTTGAAAAATTTATTTTTCTCTTTTTAGGAATCTGCGTTGGGTTATAATAATAGGATGTTGGATCGGTTTGATCTGTTTTTTCTCCCTGTTTTCCAACAAGTATGGCTGCGATGAGCACACCACTGAGGAGTCCTCCCAGATGGGCAAGATGTGCAGTATTATCTTGTACTCCTAAAAACACAATCACTGATTCAAAAACTGCAAAAAGAGCTGCGGCATACATGACTTTAACTCGCCGGAAGATCATTATAATCCCCAATGGAATCGGTAAAATAACTTCATCTCGAGGATATGAATATGCAAAGGCTCCAAGAATTCCAAAAATTGCCCCGGATGCGCCAATTAGGATAATGTCTGAGCCTAGATTTGCAATAGAGTGAACGAGTGCGCCGCAGACACCAGTTATTAGATAGATGAGAATAAAATTTTTTTTCCCAATTCGTTGCTCAAAAGCAATTCCCATAAATAGAAAAACAATCATATTCCCAAATATATGAGCAAATCCTCCATGAAGAAACATTGAGGTAAACAAGGTATATACCTGGGGTAGGTATTGAACTGTAAGATAGATAGGTCGAAAACCAAGTTCAATAAGGACGATGTTATCCGTATCCACAACAGTTATGAGAAATAAAATAAAGTTTGCAACAATTAACGAATATGTAATTAATATCTTTTTTTTCCATGCAAATGCAATTGTAGCAAGTATTATCAGTATACAGATAATTGAAAGAGTGCTTGGTATTAAGACTTCCATTTTCTTTTTCTCCAGTCACGTCCGATCAGTAGAAATGTTACAATGTAAATAAAGATTATTAATGATGGGTTTTTATATTCTGTTAAAAAATCTGATACCTTCAAAGCACTTAAGGTTTCTTCAAATTCATCGTCCTGTAGAAAGTCATCAGGGGGCGACTCCTCTTCAGTTATATTTTCTTCATTATCTATTTCTTTTTTTAATCCAAGATTCCAATCATAGAAAAAGACATCAGCATAATAGAGAGCTACATCTTCTTGTTTAATAATTATTCCTGCCTCACGGTTTCTTCTCACAGAATTTTCGTTCCAATTGATGCTCGAGATTAATACAGAGATATTATCGACAATCATCCCCTTGTTGTGTACATTATTAAAATATGACCAGTTTGTATAATGGAATCTCACCTCTATCCCATGTTCCTCAAGATGTTGTTTGGTATTGTTTAAAATATCGGCAGTTGAGGTAAACCAGGGATTATAATTTAATATAACTTTAATATCTATATCTTCTTGGAGTTTTTTTTGAACTAAATGATGTACAAAGGGGCTGAGTTCATCTCCCCAATCTCTATAGATGTACAGTTGTTGTATGAAAATACTTGTTTGTGCTGAATTAATCATTTCAATGATTGCTTGCTCGCTGGTATCAGGTGAAAAAATAGGGATTGCTGAAAAATTTGTATACATTGTTTTTGATGAAAACTGCGGGGTATATGACCCTGTAGGAATAACAACTGTCATATTAAAATCAGATGGTATATCAAAATCCATATCATTTAAAGAATAGCTATCTGAAATCAACGGATTCCAGTCGGCATAAAATACCTCAAGAAAAATAGATGCTATAGTTCTATTTCGGATGAGTATGCCCCATTCTCTATTTCCAAATGTTGCATTTACTGGGACTCCTGTGAGTGCCCAATTACTACTTTTTACTATAACTGTCGTATTATCGATAACTAAATATTTTGCATGATTAAATCGATAGCGTTGATGCACATTATTTGCTACATCATTTACTATAAAACGTATGTCTCCTCCATGATGTGCTAGTTGATGAAGGATACCTTTTTGCTTATCAGACATCCCACCAACGGGTCCTCCTTCAACAAAAATAAAGACCGAGACATTTCGTTGTAATGCATTAATTAGTTCTTCACCCAGATATGGGTTTGTAAATTCATAGATATTAAAATGGATTGATTCATTTGCATTTCGAAGTTCAGAGACAATTGTGCTATAGCTGCTATCTGGTGAAACAAAAGTTGTTATTTCTCCTGTACAATTTAATTGTATATGGGGAAAATCGGATTGACCGATGCCATATCTTCGGTGAGACTGCCAATCAGCAGAGGTATTGGTATCAACAGGAAAATAATTTTCAAAATTTCTTTTAAGGATTACGCCTACTCCTGATTTTGGAATTGGTGGACCACTCCAACCTGAAATATTAGAATCGATATCACCATAGCACATTGCATCAATAGTATGATTATAGGGCGATTTTAATGTAACACTATCCCCGTTGTTGCTAAGAATAAGATTTTTATCTCGTATCATCTGTAAAACATCATCTCGTGAGTTTACTTCATATTCAAAATCAGGAAGATATCCCATCTGTTGGTGAAACGCAGTTGCATTTTGAGTGGCAATTATTCTTGACTTTGCAGGTATACTGGCATTTATTGGAAATACAATTTTTGTTGTATCATCTCGAGTCCTTCTATGTCGGTTGGTTAGATACCATCCTGAAATATCAACCGATATATTGAGTGGATTATAAATCGCGATAAATTCATTTTTTATTGTTGGATGATTATGATAATATACGTCTGTTATCACAATCAGGTGACTTTTATTTGATGGAAAGGTGGGATAGATAGTGATGGTAAGATAAAATACATTGTTTGATTTATTAAACTCTTCAATGGTATTTTTCTCATCAACAATAATGATTATAGTATGATTTCCAGGTGAAATTTCTAATGTGTCCCACTGGACAGAAGGATATTTTTGAAATTGAGCTATCTCTTCATAATGTCTTGTGCCAATTAAATGACCTTTGTCAATAAAATCATAATAAAAAGAAACATCTACAT
Organism: Thermoplasmatota archaeon; assembly: GCA_046496795.1. Classification (GTDB taxonomy): domain Archaea; phylum Thermoplasmatota; class E2; order DHVEG-1; family DHVEG-1; genus JAUWYM01. The sequence goes on along the minus strand of JAWOGM010000094.1, from coordinate 5,928 downwards.
CGTTAGCAGGATATGTTCCAATGTTTCGGACATTAGCTCTTATTCTAATAACTTCTCCTTGTCCAATGGATTTTGTTATCTCTCCAGAACTATTATACACTGTTGCATTGGTAATGGTCATATCAGCTGATAGAATGCCGATAGTAATCTCTATGATATCTTTTACAGCATAATCGTTTGTTGATGCAATAGAGATAGTTATATCTGTACCTCGGCAAGTCTGCTCTTGACAGGGAAAAACGTAGAGGCTTACTAAAGCTTCTTCTAAAGGGTTTAATGTAAGTTGACTGATATTTAATGATATATTCCAACCAGGGTTCTCAGACTCAATTTTTATATCGTAATGATCTGGGAGATCACCTATGTTTTTTACAGCAAATGGGATAGTAAGTGAGTTATTTCTTTTTGTTTCATAAAAAATTGTTTCACAAAAAGTTTTCATTGCGTAATCCCCCTGTAAAATAGTAATATTTGAAATGGTATGCAGTATAGTTTGATTGTCTTCCATAAAAAAAACTGAATAATTATCTCCTATGGATGATGGAACTTTATAATACCCTGGTTCAGAGATAAAATCATCATCTATGTTATTGTTTTCTGTTCGATATATGCCGGTGATTGTCCCGGTTTTATTTTTAATAATTACAATTTTGTCATTATAAATGGTTTGGTTCTTCTGTGCAATTCCCACGACGTATCCTGCCGTAGTTGCATTAGTTGTCGATTCATCCATATCTAATAAATGGATCTTCTTAGAGACTATTGTAGACAGATCGTCTGAAATTATTCGGACCATTATATATGCAGTTGCATTTTTTTCTATGTGGTTTTGATATTCTTTATAATTTTTATTGAATCTAAGATAATACCAATCAGAACAATTTCCTTGTTCATCGGTATAGACATCAAAATAGTAATAGGAATATTTCCATTGCCCTTCTGTCCAAATTTGATTTGATGGATATATATGCGAGCTATTACCAACAATATATGCTTTAAATCGGATAGTTTGATTTGCACTAAAATTGATCATATCTACTCGTATGGCAAATGGGATTCCATATTCAGAGTTGTTCTGTATTTTTGGAATATAAAATGGATATGATGTAATTGTAATATGTGTATTAAGAGCAAGGCTATTTTGTATATCGGGATTTGTATTCTCACTCTCATTCGATGTGATATTTGATGTGATATTTGAATTGTTAACGGAGGATATTATATAGGTATCTTCAGTAATGTTTTTCTCAATTATTAAATCACAATCTTTTTCTTCTTGGTTATCACTTATAATATCCTTAACTTCTAGATATTCCGTCTCCTGGTTGTTATTTTCAGTAATTTCAATATCAGAGTAATTATATTTCCTCTCTATTTCCTTATTATTTTCCATAGTAGAATTAGTAAATTCCAGAGTAAAATTAGTAATTTCCATAGTAGCGTGATGGTTTTCTAATTCTACAGTATCCTCATTTTGAATAGTGGATAGAACACCAGAGCAAAAATTTTGATTAACAGTAATTAATAATATAAATATTATAATTACATTTAGTGATGCCTCAGCGTGACCAATAATTTTTTTCATATATCGTTCCCCCCAATAACGCTAGAGAGGGCGGGGAGGGATTTGAACCCCCGTATGCGGATCTGCAGTCCGCCACATAGCCACTTTGTTACCCGCCCAAGCAAGCACGATGAAATAATCTATGTCAAATAAAAAGCTTTTGAATATACTAATAAAAAAATAAAAAATAATATAATACATGTTTTTCTTCAATAAAAATCTTTTAAAAATACATACTTTTATAAAACATTTAATTATGCTGGTAATCGGTGATTTTATAGTAGTAAATATTGACCGTTTATTCTCAAAACGAGCAAAACGCTTACGATCATCTGAAATACGAGAATTACTTAAAGTAACCCATATCCCTGGGATGATATCTCTTGGAGGAGGATTGCCCGATCCTAATGCATTTCCTGTGGAAATTATTCATGACTGCATTGAAAAAACGTTTAAAAATAACATTCATAACGCTCTTCAATATGGGACAACTGAAGGATTAAATGAACTCCGAGGGGTTCTTGCAGAGAGAATGAAAAACGTTCGAGGAATAAATACAGAACTTCATGAACTAATAATCACTAGTGGCGCACAGCAAGCATTATCTCTTTTAGCATTATGTTTTCTTGATCCTGGAGATACATATCTAACAAGCGTCCCTGCATATCTTGGAGCAATACAAGCATTTCATGCCTATGAAGCAAATTGTGAAACAATACCGATGAACTCAGAGGGAATTGATATCGACTCCTTGAGACGTAATATTAATCGTTTACGTCGAACAGGGATTAATCCAAAGTTTTTATACACAGTTCCAACCTTTCAAAATCCCAGTGGAGAAACAATGAGTATTAGTCACCGTAAAGAATTACTTGAGATTGCCAGTGAATATGACTTTCTTATTATTGAGGATGACCCGTATGGGGATCTTGTTTTTGAAGGAAAACCAATGCCGCCTATTAAATCGTTTGATACGAAAGGAAGAGTAGTATATATCAGTACATTTTCAAAAATACTTGCTCCTGGATTTCGACTTGGATGGGTTATTGCTTCTCATGATATCATTGAAAAATTAGTGCTTTCAAAGCAGGCATCAGATCTTTGTACAAATGTGTTTTCTCAATATGTTGCATATGAATATGTAAAAGGAGGATACCTTGATAAACAAGTTCAACAAATTAGAAAAATGTACAAAAACAAACGAGATATAATGATAAAAGCTCTAAAGGAAAATCTTCCTGAAAAAGTTAAGTGGACAATACCCAAGGGTGGTATGTTTATATGGGTTACTCTTCCAAAAAATATTGACACTCGTGTTATGCTACGCAAAGCTTTATCAAAAAAAGTTGCCTATGTTATTGGGGAAGCATTTTATCCTGAAGGTGGAGAGTACAACTCTATGCGTCTGAATTTTTCTTATTCAGATGAAAAATCAATAATCGAGGGAATTAAAAGACTCTCTGAAGTCATTAATGAAGAATTAAAAACATCATATCAAAAAGATGTTGTCTTACCAAGTGGCGTATAATTATTCTTTTACCAAAAACTATTTTTTATTTTTTTATTCCTACTTAACAGATAGTCAATATTCTTTTTTTATCCTTTATTCATAAAATTTTTTAATATCGTATCTTTTAATTGTATTGCAAAATTTATATGGTGTTCCATAATGTTTTTTCTTTCAAGTAAGGCAAGAGCATAAGCAATACGTAGAATTGAAAACTCAAGACTCCGATATGAAACACCCTCAATATTTGCATCAGTATTTAGGATATAATCTTTTATTGCTTTTTTAATAGCAGACTCTTCATCTGGATCAATATGGGTCTGTGCATTTCGAGCCCATTTTAGATATGCTTTAACAACGAGTGAATAATCTTTTGCATTTTTCCCCATAAAACTATCAATGATATCTGAGACGTATTCCGCTCGACTAATACGAGAGATTCGAGATACGTTAAAAGGAAAATCGAATCGGTCAACAAGTGGTTTTTGGATTTTATTGATATTGTTACATGTTGCAATCACTCTGATTTCAGCTTTAAATGTCTGGCGGTTTTTACCTTTTGCAATTGTGTATTCTCCTTCTTCCATGGCCTGTAATAACCCATTTTGGTCGTTTATCGACATTTTATCCAGCTCATCAACTAATAAAACCTTGCCGTTACTTTGGGCAAGCAAGCCTGGATGAATACTTATACCTCTTGCATCACCGACAAGCCCTGTTTTTGATGTTAATTCAGAGTTAACCATGATTCCATCCATTTTTTGTCGCCACCAGTTTAATAACTCGGTTTTACCAGTTCCCAAACCTCCACAAAATAATATATAAAATCTCATCCGTAAATTTGAACGATCAGTAGTAACTCCCATTAAAAGGCAACATTTTCTAATAATATCCCAATGGGTTCCAACAAGATAGGGACAGATATGTTTTGAAAAAAACTCTAACGGGTTTTCCTGTGCTACAATTTGGAAATATTCTTCAGCATTCATTTTTTGTCTGATAAAAGAAAACATAATCAACTATATTATTATATTCTTTCAAAATCTCTCTTATCTGATTAAATGAATTAATCGCATTATATCGTTTACATTGTTATCAATAATATTTGGATTTCTAAATTGAGAGGAATATTCTGCTAGTTTTTCAACTACATCTATTAAATTTTGTTTTGTTGGATTATTAAAATCCGCTCCGATATCATTAAATTTTTCCTTTATAATTGATAAAACTGTTTTTCTTTTCAACTCATTTATCTTCTCTTCAGAAGAAACATTACTAAATTTTTTTATTTCTTCTATTACACACCCATGTGCTTGGAAAAAACATTCAATAATTGCATCCCGAACTTGTAATGGCGTTACATTTTTTGATATATCAACGCCGTAAATTATATTTGAAGACATCTAAATGATAATTATTCATAGGATACAAAATTTTTTACAAATAATTAACAAAGTTTTATTCACCCATTTTTGTACGATACAGAATTATTAATGCCTCTCAAATATCTGAAAGATTAAATATGTAAAATTCTATGCTCAGAATAAATTACGGACATGGCCCCGTAGTGTAGTGGTTAACATAAGAGACTCTGGATCTCTAGTCGCCAGTTCGAATCTGGCCGGGGCTGTATAATTAAAGTATGTTTCATGATGGTGAGTGAAATGGATATGCAGAAAAATGAAAGTAAAGATTTTATCAGAGAAATCATTGACAATGACCTAAAAACAGGTAAATATAACGGGCGTGTTCATACTCGTTTTCCTCCTGAACCAAATGGATATTTGCATATTGGTCATGCAAAATCAATTTGCCTCAACTTTGGTATAGCACAGCAATATAATGGTCTTTGTAATCTACGCTTTGATGATACAAATCCATCTAAAGAGGAGAAGGAATATGTTGAGTCTATTAAAGAAAACATTCAGTGGTTGGGATTTGACTGGAAGGATAGACTCTATTTTGCTTCAGATTATTTTGATCAAATGTATGAATATGCTTTTCAATTAATCAAAAAAGGAAAAGCATATGTTGATGATTTATCAGCAAAAGAAATTAGTGACCAGCGTGGAACATTAACTAAACCTGGAATTAACAGCCCTTTTAGAGATCGAAACATAGAGGAGAATCTAGATTTGTTTCAACGTATGAAAAACGGAGAGTTTCAGGATGGTGAAAAAGTTCTCAGAGCGAAAATTGATATGGCTCATCCAAACATCAATATGAGAGATCCGGTGATGTATCGAATTTTACATGCAACCCATCATAACACAGGAGATAAATGGTGTATTTATGCTACTTATGATTGGGCTCATGGACTTGAGGATTCTATTGAAAAAATCACTCATTCTATCTGTACTCTTGAATTTGAAAATCATCGACCTCTTTATGATTGGTTTTTAGATGAGTTAGATATTTATCATCCTCAGCAGATTGAATTTGCACGATTAAATCTAACTTATACGGTGATGAGTAAACGAATACTTCTTGAACTGGTAAATATGAAATTTGTTAAGGGATGGGATGATCCTAGACTGCCAACAATTAGCGGTATGAGAAGAAGAGGTTATTCGCCTTCTTCAATTCGTACTTTCTGTAGTCGAATCGGTGTTTCAAAGGTTAACAGCATTGTTGATTTTGATTTTTTAGAGCATTGCATTCGTGACGATTTAAATAAGACATCTCCACGGGTAATGGGTGTTCTTCATCCATTAAAGGTTGTTATAGAAAATTATCCCAAGGATAAATCAGAGCTGTTAGAGGCAATTAACAACCCTGAGGATCATCAAGCGGGTACTCGTTTGGTGCCTTTCTCAAGGGAGATCTATATTGAACAAGAGGATTTTATGGAAGATCC
>JAWOGM010000028.1:0-46966 GCA_046496795.1 Thermoplasmatota archaeon | reverse complement strand
AGGATCCCAGGTTGCGCCTCCATCACCTGAATAACCCCATATAATATTATTATTAGTGATATCTTCCTCAAAAGTATATGCATAAAGTAAGTTTTTACTTCCATCCATTCCAATTGCAGGTTGAAGTTCGTCTTCAGGAGAAGACGTCACTTGAGTATTATCTGCTAAAGGTCTGGGAATATAAACTGGCTGAAGAATTTCAGACGTTTCCATAGATTCATATATTCGATGTGGCGGCATCTCCACAACATTAACGGTAGGTTTATTATCCTGGTTTTGTAATGCGATTACATTAGCAGAAGCCGTAATCAGCATGGTACATAGTACAACTCCCCTATCAAAATTATTTTCTTATTTTTTTTCTCTATCAAGGTATAACCCCCTAAGAGAGTATATAGATAAAGGGTTATATATAAATATTTCTTCTTTAAATAGCCAATAATTTTTTTATAGCGGTAAAAAAACAGGTTTTTATCAACAAAATATCAAAAAAATTTATGAATGCATAATAAAATGAAAACATCATATATAGTAGAGTATTAGAAAAATTAGGTTATAATTATGTTATAAAAAAAAGAAAAAAAGAATAATGGTTTTCTTGTTTCTTGGACTTGTTTTTTATGGTTTTGCTGTTCAAACATTTGTTGATGAGAGCTCTGCAGATACTGAACCATTTGCCATGTTTGCATCTATTTTAACAACGGTGCCAATTTCAGGTGCGTAATAATATCGAAAGAGATCAAAAAATGTTGATTGAATTTCCCATGCGTTATATGTTCCTGCTTCAACGGTAACACTTTGTTTTCCTCTGCAGTGAAATGCAAGTGGCGTCCATCCATATTGAGTTGTAAAAGTGATTGGTATTTGAATAAAACCAAAAATTCCCCCAACATTCATCTTCATTTGTATTGTCATGGCAGGAAGTTCCCAAAATTTATTTGTGGAAAGTGGGAAATTAAACAAGGGGAAATCAGTACTTAAATCACCCTGTATTGTAGCCTTATAAGGAATTGGAATAGCAAAAGGAAGAGGATCTATCTTTGCCATTGTAATACCACTTATTTGACCAGATATATCCCGGACATTCAGATTAGATTTTGTAAATATAACAGTTCCTTGCAATCGAGTAGTTTCCTGTCTCATACTGCCTATAAGATATAGGTTTAATCCATTTGATGTAGTTAAATATATTGAGTAACCGCAGTTTAATTTTCCTGTGAAATCAACAGTGTAGGTGGGTCCGCTGGTGTCTCTTACAGTCAATTTAAAATCATTTATTCCTCCATTGAAATAGATTCTTTGACCCTCTTGTTGATAATCAACAGTGAAGTCTTTAATAGTATATGTCCAACTATCCCCAATATTCCAGACTGGAACATCATCAAGAAATGAAACAGTATTATCATTATTTTTGCTTTCAAGTATAGCACTCCCTGAAATAGCGCTGGTTATCAATAGCATAAAAAATACAAATATAATTACTATCTTTTTCATTTTATTCCCGGACTTATAATTATAATCATTCATATTTAAATGTATCGTATGTTGATTGGTAATGATTATTATAATCATAATTATTTATTCAATTCCTCAGTATTAAAATATGACATAGATATGAAATATGAATAAAGTATTATAGTGGGCTATATTGTTATTGAAGGGAAATAATTTTCTTTATCTTTTCTTGCATCAATAGGTAGGAAAAAAGATATAAAAAGAATTTAAAAAAATAATTTTATTTTTAAATAAAAATCATAATTATTCCCAAAGGTATATATATCTAATCGTGTAATAGTTAAATTAGAATGACAGCGAGTAACAGAAAAAAAGAATTGGACAAAAAAAGAACAGAATGGAGGAAAAAACATCGTACCCTTAACGGTAGAATCATCTTATATCCAGAAAAACCTCCAGAGCATATTAACGCAAGAGCAAGTAAGCTGTATAGTTGGTTTTGGAAAAAAATTCTTTTAGAAATTAACCCCCAGGAGATCCCTGCGGTTATCTCAGCAGTTAAAAAACGAATACAATCTGAATCAGATAATAAGACAATACAAACATTTAGAACAATGATTGGAATGGCAGAAGATGCTTATCAGCTTAAGAGATTGGAAGACATTAAAGATTATGATACAGAACTTTTTTTAGATAAGAATCCTGTTTATAATTCTGAACAGGGCATTATATATAAACAGGGAGATATCTACACAACTGATTATACAGAGGAGGAAGATGAGATTTTGGTACGAGATATAGAAGGAGTTATAGTTGATGCGCTTTCTTCAGAGTCACAAAGTGAGAATGAATCAATAAAAAACATAAGAAATAATTCTTATAAAGATTGGAATTATAGTGAAAAACTCTAATTCGCCAATATATACTATAGAGGAGTAATGTTTTTTTTCAAATATTTTAACATATTTGTAATGACATAACTGAATAAAAAGGGTTCTTGTTTATTTCTAGCCTAATATAGACCATGACATTTGCAAAATCAATTATCAAAAATATCTCAACGAATTAGTTGTTTAAGACAATAAAACAACATACAATTTTTTTATGAGATTTCTTTTCATGATTTCTGCTACTTGTTCAATTTTAACATATACAAGTATGGTAACAATGTTTTTTGATATTATATCTTTCAAGTAATCTGGTACTGGCATTTATTAGATAAGAGCTCATTTGATAATAGATTCTCTAGTATTATGCAAATAATATTAAAAAACTTTACTTATTTTATCAAATGTTAAAAAAAACAATTTTTTCGACATCTGACGTGTTAATTAAGCGATAAGTTTATAACGTATTAATAAATTGTTTGATTGAGGAGAACACATATGGAAACATTAATTCATGAAAAATGGGAGATGACTATCTTTTATTTAGCAACGTTAACAACCGTTTTTCTTTTAGGTTTTTTTATTAGATTTCTGTTCATGTAGTTCTTACATAATCTTACATAAAGAAAAAAAGGATGCACAATACAAACAGATTAATTAGTGTAATCGCTAATGGGGAAGAAAGGGGGGGAGGTTATAAGAATAAGTAATTGAAAAAAAATTCTTCCCCAAGACAATTACTTAATAGTTCCCCCGTATAAATGTCTCATATTTAAATATTTCTACCCATATTAATTATTAACAATAAAAACTAGAAAAACAGAGAAACGACAAAATTTAGAAGATGTTCTGGTTTTGTAGTATCTTGGTAAGAATAAAAGTTCGAACAGTGTTGATATCTGAGTCAAGATAAATAGCAGCAATTAATGCTTCAAGAGCATTTGATAGATTGGTATTATTCATCCATCCATTTTGCTTTATCTCCCCCTTACCCAACAAAAGATACTGCCCTAGTTGGAATCGTTTTGCGATGTCAGCTAAAAAATTATTATTAACCCCTGATGATCGGCGACGTGTTAGTTCTCCCTCTGAAAAATATTTATTTGCTTTATATAATTGCTCAGAGACGACGAAATTTAGGATACTATCTCCTAAAAATTCTAAACGTTCATTATACTCAAGAGGAGAATCTGCTTCAAATGCATATGTTTTATGAGTGAGAGCAGTAATCATCAAAGTTTTATTTTTAAAAATATATCCCAATTGTCCTTCTAATGCACTATAATCAATTTTTTTCATTAAGCAGACCTGCCGTGTATATTAATCATAACTATAATCCTAAATATAAATTATATTTTAAAATTGACGTATGTCAATACTTGTGTTACAATTTCTTCATCATCAAGTGATTCTATAAGTTCTGTTTCATTGGTAAATGGTCTTTTTGCTAGTATACGAAGTGCCCTTTTTTTTCCTATTCCTGGTATTGCTTCAAGTGTTTCTCGCTGAGCAGTATTGATGTTTAAAGGATAAGGTATTGCAGTAGCTGATCGATATCCATATTCTACAATAGCAACGTTATAAAATGTATGTAATGGAAAAACCCCAGGGATTCCAATTAGCAATGGATAACTCCCTAGTTGTCTTCCAAAAGTTAGTTTTCCATCATATATCTCTGTGAAAATTTCTCGTAAAATGGTGCCTTTGGGAATAAGTCTTTTTAACATTGGCTGCTCTATTTCTTGTCGTACTTTTCGTTTAAATCTTTGAAATTGTGCTTTATATTTTTTAATATTTTTTTCACCAATTTCTGACATTGAAGTATGAGGAATTGGAATAACTTGTCTTAGATTTATTCTACGAAGCAGTAATTTTTTGTCTAAAACGTGTTTAAGAAATTCTAAATTTTGCTCAAATGTTTTTTTACTTTCCCCTTTTAATCCAAAAAGAAAATTTAGACCGGGCAGAAGCTCCGGCATCCCATTTGAACCTGGTTTGCCTCCAACTTCATTCAAAAGTGCAATAGCTGAAAGTACTTGATCATCTGTTGCTTTGAGATTATTTTGTTTAATAACTATCGGGTCAACGCTTTCAGCACCAAAAGCAGCAACATCACCAGAAGTATGATATTTTATAATTGTTTGTGCAATTAATCTTGATTCTTTGGGATATCGTGCGAGTATTCCAGGGTTTGCATTATCAATGTGTAATGTTTTCAGATCCGGGGCAGATTTCCTAATACCTTTGAATAACCTTTCAATTGCATCTGGATTTGGACAGGGAAATTCCTCTTTTCCAGAATCCTTTGCTTGATAAGAAAAAATACAGGGTTGATTACCAATACGAAAATGCCTCACGCCATAATGATAAAGTGATGTTATTTCTGCGATGATGCTTTCAATTGTTCTAAACTGTGGGATTCCCTTTTCAGGCTCAGAGCAAAAAGAGCAACCGCCAACAATTGAGCGTGAGCATCCTCGGTATGTCTCAATTTCAGTAATTAAATATGAAGGGAAGAAAGGATGTTGACAGACTATGTTTGCTCCCTTTGTTGCAAAATTTTTTATGTCTTCAGGACTAGTTCTCTTTTGCAATGGATCGATATGTTCGATTGAATAATTGTTTTTAATAATCTCATGAATAACAATTTCTGGATCTCCTTTAATAATTACATCGATAGAACTGCTGATATTTTGAATTGGTTGAGGTGTTTTTCCACCCCCTAGACTAAAACCATATCGCGCAGAGGGGCCAGCTAATATTTTAGTTGGTTTTTGTATTAATTCAAAGAGATGACAGGTTTCATTCAAACTAATGGGATATCCTGAGAGATACCGACCTGGAACAGAGGACCCGGCAATAAGAATAACAATATCTGATTGATTAAAAACGGGCAATAGTTTACTGTTTTTTCTAATTTGATCTATTGTGTAATATAAAATTGAAGATGTGCTGTCAGCGTTCCATATTGCTCCGGCAATGTACCGTGGATATGGACTAATATAAGGTGGCACGCCAAGGCATGTCGGTTCATCGACATATCCATCAATAATTATGATCTTTTTCATTGCTATGGTTTGCATCATCTAAATTATTAAAAACATTTGTAGAAGAATAATACCATTTTTTTAGGTGGGAATATATCGTTTTTCTTCATATAGACCCATATCTACAAATAGCTGCAAAGAGATAACTTTATTAGACGACCCTGTATACGCCCTAAGAATTAGGTGGTATAATGATAATTGCATACATTTTAGTTTCATTGCAACCTGGAAATACTGATAAAGTTATTAAAGAAATGAGAAAAATTGAAAATATTGCAAAAATTTCAATTATTGCAGGTGATTATGATATTATTGTTCGAGTTCAAGTTGAAAATCTAGAGGAATTGTTAACTGCAACTGATAAGATACAGATGATTCCTGGTGTAAGAAAGACAACCACTCAAGTAGTTGAGAAAGAAATTTCAACATGAAAATAAAAATTCGGAAAAGATATTTATTTTTTGTTCTTGCTTTTACTTCTGCATTAATTTCTGCTGCATTAGCAGGTTATGATGCTTATGTACAGTTATTTATAGAAAATCCATGGGTTTTTGGTTTATCACTATTTGTTGTTACATTGATAATAACGATTATTATTTCATTAATTCTTTCCATTCCCATCAAGGGTAAAAGCCTTGGTGCTTTAAGTATAGATCCCACTTTTCAAAGAGTAAGACTAATCCAGAAAGAGGAGGTAGTATATCACATTCTTGCTGGTGCTGGGAATGCTGTTCTAACCACCGGATATTTTATTTTACTTTCTATGCTACGAGATCCTTCAGTTGTGCTACCCTTTTCACAAGTAGCCATATTATATTTAGTTATTATTGAATCTATTACTGAAAAAAACAATCCAACTCTTGTTGAGTTTCAATCCTCAATTATTGTTACTTTTGGGGCTATTTTAGGATCAATCAGTCTAACTGGTTCGATTAGTCTTAAAGCATTAGCAATTGTGTTTTTAGTTATCAATCCCGGATGGGTATTGCTCTCAATTTATCAGAGAAAACTAAAGACAATGAAATTAAAAGATAAAAAAAATGACTCGATAAATATTCGTTTATACAATGTTATCTTTGCATTGATTTTTACATCTATTTTTGTTGCAATATATGATTATATTTCTAATTCAAATATACTATATGAATCCATTGTTGTTTCTTTTCAATATTTCCATCTTTTAGCTATAATGGGCATTGGTACGTTTCTTTCATTTGTATTTTATATTCGAGCGTTAGGTATTGGAAAAGCAAGTGTAACACAAGCAGTACGTTCATCAATAATTATCTTCTCCATACCTGTCTCACTTGTCCTTGCATATATTGGAATTATTGAACCTTTTTCGACTGATCCGATTTTGTTACTTATTAAATTCATCGGAATTATTATTATGATGTTGGGTATCATCTCATTTGCATTAACACTAACTAAAGCATATATTTTTATCACCATGAAGCCAGGCATTCCAATTGAGGAAACAATGAAAAGACTATGGGAGATAAATGGTGTAAATAGAGTCTGTGCTGTTACAGGGAAATATGATTTTATAATCAAAATTAGGACAAGAACTCTAATTAAAGGATACGAGCGGATAATAAGAAAAGTGGAATCTATTGAAGGAGTCGAAGAATTCAAATGGCAATCTGTCCTTAAAGATTGGGAAGATATTTAATTATCATGTAGCCTAAGAAATCTTTATGATTCAAAATACTATTCATCTCTTGATATTGTATGAAAGATAGCAGATTAGAAAAATTTGCAGATATTCTTGTAAATCATTCACTGGAATTAAAAAATAATGATTTATTTATTATTTCTGCGACACCTGTAGCAACACCATTGGTTAAAGAAGTTTATATTAAAGCGGTACAAGTTGGTGCTCATCCCTGCATTCGTATTGGTTTAGAAGGACTTGCAGAACAATACTATAAATATGCTTCAGAAAAACAACTAAAGTATGTATCCCCGCTTTCAAAATATGAAATAGAAACAGTGGATGCTAGACTTGCAATCATCAGCACTGAGAATACAAAAAGTATGACTCATGTTGATCCCAAGAAACAAGCGGTATCAAGCACTGCTCATCAGCAAATTCATAACATTTTCCTTCAGCGTGCTGCAAAAAAAGAATTACGATGGTGTGTTACTCAATACCCAACCAATGCAGCAGCGCAAGATGCAGAAATGTCTTTAGAGGAATATGAAGAATTTATTTTTAAAGCTGGACAGCTTTATTCGAAAAATCCCGTTGCTCATTGGCAAAAGGTATCTAAGGATCAGGAAAAAATTAAAAAAATGTTGGAAAAAAAAACAGTATTACGAGTTGTAACTAAAGATACAGATTTAATGGTGAATGTTAAAGGAAGAAAATGGATTAATTGTCATGGAAAAGAAAATTTTCCTGATGGAGAGATATTTACAGGCCCTATTGAAAAATCTGCACAGGGACATATCAGCTTTTCATTTCCTGCAGTTTATGGTGGGCGGGAAGTTGATGATATCAAGTTGTGGTTTGAGAATGGAAAGGTAGTTAAAAATAAAGCTTCAAAAGGAGAAAAATTCCTTAACACTATGCTTGATATGGACAAGGGATCGCGTTATATCGGTGAGTTTGCTTTTGGAACAAATTATGGTATAAAAACGTATACAAAAAACACACTTTTTGATGAAAAAATAGGGGGGACAATTCATATAGCTGTAGGGAGTGGATATCCTGAAACAGGGAGTAAAAATATTTCAAGTCTGCATTGGGATATGATGTGTGATCTACGGAAAAAAGGTGAAGTGTATGCAGATGGAGAATTGATATACAAAAATGGTAAATTTTTAACTGTATAGTAGAGAATTAAATGACTGGGGACAATAAGGGTTCTGTGTTTTATTTATTTTTTAAAAAAACCATTAAATAATAAATATTCATACACCTCCACACAATGTGTGGAATAATTGGTATTATTGGTGACAAACCTGTTTCTCGTTTGATTTATCATGGTTTATTTGCTATCCAGCATAGAGGACAGTCTAGTGCGGGAAAGTTAACTTATGATGGTAATATTCATATCACCAAAGATTCAGGTCTTGTCAGAGACGTTTTTTCTGATGAGAAAAAGATAGAAACTCCTGGAAATGTGGGAATAGGCCATACAAGATATTCTACTGCAGGGATGGATGATATTGAGTCGCTGAAAAGAAATGCTCAGCCGGAGTATGTTGTCAATCCGTTTCTTGCTGCAACTCATAATGGCAATATTTATAACTTTTCTGAGTTGAGAAAAAAAACAAATCGCATACCAAGGACAGATTGTGATATTCAATGGCCGTTACTCTTAATGGCAGATATGTTATATAAAAAAGATCTAACAGTAGATATTATTTATGATTCCTGTGAACGGTTAATGCAAGATCTCAAGGGCAGTTACTCTATTTTATTTCTAACTGATTCAGGTAATAACCCTTTTCTTTTTGCTATGACCGACCCAAGAAAAATCAGACCATTGGTATTGGGGAAATCAAATGGCATGTATTGTCTTACCTCAGAAACAAGGGTGTTGAAAAAAATTAATTTTGAATATATCAAGGATATTCCCGGCGGTTCAATAATTGTTATCGATAAGAATGGGGGAATATACGAAAAGCAAGTTGTAAAAAAACAAGAGCTTCCTTGTATGTTTGAATATGTATATTTTGCAAAACCAGATTCCCGAATTAACGGTCGATCGGTTCATAGAACTCGTGACGATATTGGAAGAATGCTTGCAAAAGAGCAACCTGCAGATGCTGATATTGTTGTTCCAGTTCCTGAGTCCGGTCGTCGATATGCGCTTGGTTTTTCCCGTGAGTCAAATATTCCTATTGATGAGGGAATTATGAAAGATAAAGATGAACGGTCCTTTATACAGCAAACTCAGGAAAGCAGGGATAAAGTTGTCTCTGAAGGATTGTCATTTATTCGTTCTGTTTTAGAAGGTAAACGAGTGGTTCTGCTTGATGACTCTATTGTTCGGGGAACTAATATTCGAAAAATTTTGAAAGCCATGAAAAATGCTGGTGCTAAAGAGATACATGTCCGTATTGGTTGTCCGCCATTGATTGCTCCTTGCTATCTTGGCATTGACATGAGAAGTAAAAAAGAGTTTATTGCAAGAAATGAGAATGGAGAAATTAAATCAGTCAAGCAGATAGCAAAAGAGATCGGAGCTGATTCTCTTGGGTATATTAGTGTTGAGGGGTTAAAAAAAGCAATTAGATCTGAAACATGTAAGGGCTGTATTGAGTTTCCTGATGGGTATCCAGCCGAGATGCGTGATGATGTAAAACAGCTTTTTAGAAAGGATAAAAAAGGATCACGCCCCTATGAAGATATATAAAATACTTAATTTTGGGTAAACAATGATTGAAATCGTTAATGGAAGTCTTGAAGAACAGATTATTAAAATATTACAAAAAATCTATCCAATAACAATTGCAGATCTTGAGAAGAAACTTCATCTTTCTACCAATACAATTGTCCGTGTTTTACAAAAACTTCAATCAAGAGGTATCGTCCAATTGGAACCTCTTGGCGATACAACGTTTATTCGACTTTTACGTAAAGATTTTCGTTTTATTGGTAAAAAAAGACAAAAAAAATTTATTAAACATTATACTGGAGAAAAGATACCAGAACCCGGTAAATATGATGGTGATATGTATAGTTAATTTTTCCTCATTGTTTTATGTTTAGGAGTATTGAATTAAATAGGATAATATTTATAACAAAATCATTGTATACCACCAAAGGTGCTGGAGATAAATGACCGATCAGGATTTAACTATTAATCAAAACATAGATACGAGTACTATTCGAGATGGCAAACCAAAAATAGCGTATTTTTCTATGGAAATTGGTATTGACCAACATATCCCCACCTACAGTGGAGGTCTGGGTATTTTAGCGGGAGATACATTAAAGTCCTGTGCTGATTTAAATGTCCCTATTGTTGGGGTAACTTTGCTTTCTGAACATGGTTATTTTTATCAAAAAATAGATGCAGAGGGCAACCAAATTGAGCTACCTATTAATTTTAATATTAATCATTTTCTTACTCGTTTACCCAGTAAAACAACAGTTACTATCGAAGATAGAACAGTTCATGTCCATATATGGGTCTATCTGGTAAAAGGTGTTAGTGGTTATATTGTCCCGGTTTTTTTTCTTGATACAAATATTGATAAAAATAATGATGAAGATCGAGAGATTACCAAGCATTTGTATGGTGGAGATGAGCGATATCGTTTAAAACAAGAGATTGTTCTTGGTATTGGTGGCGTTCGTGGGCTTCATGCACTTGGGTATAGAACTATTGACAAATATCATATGAATGAAGGGCATGCGGCACTTGGAACTCTTGAATTATTTGATAGAGTAAAAAATATTCAAAGGGTTAGAGAAGAATGTGTTTTTACTACTCATACCCCAGTTGCTGCCGGTCATGATCAATTTGATCTTTCATTTGCAAAGCCAATGATTGGGGAATTATTACCTGATTCCATTCTTGCAGATGTTACCTTTGAGAATCGTTTGAATATGACAAAACTTGCTCTTTTTTTTAGTCATTATGTAAACGGTGTGGCTAAAAAACATGGTGAAGTATCCCGTATGATGTTTCCAGGATATACGATTGATTCAATTACCAATGGTGTACATTCACCAACATGGGTTTCTGATCCATTTCAAAGATTATTTGATAAAAATATTCCAGGTTGGCGTTCAGACTCGTATATTCTTCGATCTGCATTTAGTATTAATAAAGACGATATTTGGAAGGCACATCTTGAGGCAAAAAAGAAGCTGATTGATTTTGTGAATAATCGATATAATGCTGGTATGAACTATAATCATTTTACAATAGGTTTTGCTCGTAGGCAGACTCCCTATAAGAGGCCTGATTTGTTGATTTCTGATCCTGATCGTCTTGTGAAAATCTCTGAGAAGGTGGGAGCTATTCAAATTATCTATGCCGGGAAGGCTCATCCTAAAGATAATTCTGGAAAAGAAACCATTAAAAGAATCTATAAAACAATGAAGGAGATCGGCGGTAAAGTAAAAATTTCCTATATTCACAACTATGATATAGCGATTGGTAAATTAATGACTGCGGGTGTTGACATCTGGGTTAATACGCCGAGAAGACCGCGAGAGGCTTCTGGTACTTCAGGTATGAAGGCAGCTCATAATGGTGTTCCACAATTTAGTACGCTTGATGGATGGTGGCTCGAGGGCTGCATTGAAAATATTACGGGTTGGGCTATTGGGCCTGAAAAAACCGAAGAAGAAGCATCTGATGATAACATTGATAGAAATGATTTGTATAATAAATTGGAATCATGGATTATTCCAAAATTTTATAATGACAGGGAAAATTGGATTCGTACGATGAGAAGTAGTATTGCGGTAAATGCATCCTTTTTTAATACAAATAGGATGGTTCAGCAATATGTTTTAAACGCGTATTTTATGTAGAAATATATCTTCATATTTTGGTTTGATGTTTTCAATGTCTTCAACCCAGCTCCGTAAGATTTCTGCGACACTCCATGCTTGGGAGATACAACCATGTGGAAGATATGGCGGATCTGCATCAAATATCTCATGGATAGATCCATCCCATTTTTCTCCATATACTTCTAGCATTGGCTGTATATAGTTTTCGTAGGCGTATTCTCTGTATTGTCTCTCATTATTGTTTATTTTTACAAAAGAGCTGATGAAAGGGCCCAAAAGCCATGGCCAGACAGTGCCATTGTGATAGGCAAGATCTCTGCTATGTTCTCCTAGATAATGCCCGATGTATGCTGGATGATCAGCAGATAATGTTTTTAATCCAAATATAGTAAGAAGCTTGTCTGATACATTTTCTACGATTTCTTTTTGTAGCTTGGTATCAATCATGGGAAAATCAAGTGAGACAAGGAATATTTTGTTGGGTCGACATGATGTATCCTTTGTATCAATCACATCATAGTGTTGATCATATTGATGATTGAAATTTTCTTTGACCTGATATGCAATATCAGAATATTCATCGTTTTTTCCAAGTATATATGCCAGATTTGCCATTATTTGTAATGCGTTATACCATAATGCCTGGATTTCGACAGCTTTTCTTGAACGTGGTGTGGGATAAAAATCATTTATTTTTACATCCATCCAGGTTAATCCTTTACCATGACTAATCAAGTAGTCTGCATCCATAAAAATTTCATAATCAGTCCCATTTTTATATCCATAAATAATGGATTGCAGTGTTGTCCATATTTGTTTGATAAAATCTATGTCATTTGTATATTTTAAATATTGATAGACTCGGTCAATAAACCACAATGATGCATCTACAGTATTGTAGACTGCTTTTGAATCTCGATCCATAAACGCATTAGGGATTAGACCATTTTTTTGGTATTTACTAAACGTTGAAAGTATATCTTTTGCTTCGGCGAAGCGTTTAGTGACAAGAGTAATTCCCGGCAGAGCAATTAAGGTGTCTCGCCCCCAGTCTGCAAACCAGGGATAACCCGCAACTATTGATTTTTTATCTCCTTTTTTTACAATAAAATTCTCGGAAGAGAGAATGAGTTGTTTAAATTTTTTAGGTAGATTTGCGTTTGTTATTAATCGGTTTTTTCTCCAGAACTCTGTAAAATAGAGTTTTGATGGATTTGTATATAGTTCGTCTTCGAGGGTAAAAATCAAATAAAATTCTGTTGATTTTTCTATAGTTTTCCATAAATCCCCACTATAGTAGTTATGATCGACATAGGAATCGTTTCTAGCTTGATCTTTTGTATAAAATTGCTGTATCCATGTATCTTTGGGGATATAGATAGAGTCTGACAGAAAAATCTTCAGTTTTTGATTACTATTTTCAGGTTCTATGATGACTCCTTCATCGTTTTTTTGTTGATCAAAGGAGAAGGAATGCTGAGAGGTTAAATCATATAGATGACGTGAATTAACAAGTGGGCTAAGTATCATGGATAATTTTTTATTTGTCTGTATTTCATATTTAAGTATCGTAGTATTTTTTTCATGTTGCATGAATACAGTTTTTTTTATGTGAACATCATCTAGGTCATAGAAAAACAGTGGAAAAGTATCAAAAGTATATGTCTTTTTCAGGGAGCTAAAATCATATACGACATCATTTATTAACAATTTTTCATAGAGGTTTGAAACAAAAACATGGCGTTGTGTTGGTGGTTGTAAACTAGCTACAAGCAAACCATGAAATTTACTGATGTTTTCATTTGAATAGGTCAATGATGCATAGCTGCCAAGGCCATTGATAGATATCCATTCTCTCATAGTTTTCTTAATATTTTTTTATTAGTGGCATTCATCACTTCTATTGTATGAATTCATTATATATTTCATGGGTTCGTTGGGTAACTACATCCCAAGTGAACAATGTTTTTGCTCGATGTCTTCCATTGTGCCCCATTGTTAGTCCTTTGTCTTCTTTTGATAATATCTGTTTTATTCCCCATGCGATATCATGAGGATCATTTGGATTGATATGTATGCCGCATTGATCTTTGCCATAAGAGATTATTTGCTCACGAAATCCACTGGTACCTCGTGCCCCTACAACAACAGGTTTTGCCATTGCCATGGCTTCTGTGCATACTATGCCAAATGGTTCATATAATGAGGGGAGTATCACAATGTCACTTGATGCATAGTGCAAAATTCGTTGTTTTTCGTTGACAAATTCATTTCGAAATATTATATTTTTTTCTAGACCTAATTGGTTTATCCTGTTTGAAATGTCTTGTTGCATATCTCCTATTCCTAGTAGAACAAGTTTTGTTTTAGGGAATTCTTGTAAGACTTCCGGCATTGCCTCGATAAGTTTATCTGCTCCTTTAACGGTTACAAGACGTCCGATAAAAAAAAGCATTGTTTCATCATCTTTTATTCCATAACTGTGGCGTAATGTATTTTTTTCTTGTTGTGAGATTGTTTCTGGATTATATTTTTCAGGGTCTACTCCGTTCCAGCAGACTCTTATTTTTTCTTTAGGAAATCCCAGGTGTATTAATTCATCTTTCATTGCATAAGAGACTGTTATTATTCCATCTGCAACTTGACCTCCATTAAATTCAATATTTTTTATTGTCTTTGATCCTCCGCCAATTGATCGACCTATCTCAGTTGAATGAACATGGAAGATAAGTGGTTTTTTGAGTGCTTGTTTTGCAACCATTCCCCCTAATATGCCAAGCCAGTCATGAGCATCGATGATGTCTATTGGTTTGTTTCCATTGTTTGATGATAGCATGACAAGTTGTGATGCAGATAACAAATTATATCCCACCACGTCTGAGAAAAATTTGAAATTTGGACCCCATTGATAGAGTTCATCGTTTATACAGGAATGTAATGCTGAGGTAATATCAGGTGTTATTGGTCGATAGACTGTGATGCCATTCCAGGTATCCAGAGGTTTATATTTGTTTTGTTCATTAAGAGAGAAAACGGTAATTTCGTTGCCTAATTCACGTTGTTTTTTGGTTATTCCCATGGCAAAGGTTCCTAACCCGCCAAAAATAACTGGTGGAAACTCCCAGGAGAAATGCACAATTCTCATTTTTCTTTTATCAACTCCTCATAAATAGATACAGCGGCGTTTGTAGCTCTACTGTATCGCCTTCTGTTTTAAATCCTGTAAAACATTCATATAGTTAATAAAACCATCGTAGGGGATCTCGTAGGGACTGAAATAGGCGTGAACTGCTCCATCTTCAAATCCTTTTGTTGAGAGATAGTAGAGATGATCAGATGTTTGCAATAGCCTCCAAGCGTATAAGAGTTCAGCATTATTTTTTTCTTTTAATAGTCTACCGATTTCTTTTAATTCATTAAAACAGGCGATTTGCATACTATTTCCAAGCCATGTGGAGACATCTCTATCAACATCTGCCCAAGATATTGCCCAAGGGACATCAATTTCACCGATTGGTTGATATCGGTTTATTGCCTCATTTACTGTGACAAAATCAAGGTTTTTATGTTTTAAAACTTCTTCAGGCAGATGTTGTATGAACTCAAAAATTCCAGTGTCTGCCCATTGATGTTCTCCAAATGTTTCATAATCCATAAATAAATTGATGACATCGCCATGGCATTCTGACATCCAATTTGCATATTTATCAGCAGTTAATGGATATCCCTTCCAGGCCCGCGCAGAAAACCTAAATCCAACGTCATCACTAAGATTATAATTTCTCATAAGGACCTTTAAAGAACCATCTTTTCTTCTGTAAAGATAGTTGGGTGATCGCCAATCAAGTATTTTATCAGCACCCTCTGTTATAATGCCTTTATAACCCATATCTTCAACTTTTTTTGCAATACGATTATCATAAATTGACTCAGTATTACGGAATATTTTGGGCGTATAGTTAAATACACGCTTGAGAAGCTGTCGATGTAATTTAACCTGTGCTTCAAATTCATCAAGATCATCATATAATCCCGAAAGTGAATGAAAATAGGTTTCTTCAATAAAATCAACTGCACCTGTGTCAAAGAGCTCTCGAAAACTTTCGAGTAATTCCGGCATGAATAATTCACAATATTCAATAAATGTTCCAGTCAAACTATAAGAGATGCGAAATTTTCCTTCATATTTTTTAATGAGATCAAGCATTAATCTGTTTGTGGGAAGATAACATTTATTTGCGACTTTTTCAAAGATTTTTCTGTTGTTATCATGATCAAAATAGGTTGAATATACATCTTTTACATCGCCTATGTTAAATACAGAGAAACGAGTTAATCGTACGGGCTGATGTACCTCAAAATAGAGACAGACTGAGGTCATTTATACTACTCCATTGTAAACATCTAGGGTTTTTGAGGCGACTCTATCCCAGGTAAAAAGATCTATTTCGCGTTCTTGATTTTTAACAAGTGTTGTTCGCAATTGTGGATATCTAAGAATTGCTATGATTTTATTAGCCATTTCTTCAGTATCCCAAAAATCAACCTTAAAACAGTTATTAAATACTTCAGATACTCCAGATACTTTAGAAACAATGGTCGGGGTTCCAGCAGAGATTGCTTCCAATGCAGTTATGCCGAAAGGCTCGCTGACTGATGGCATAACATATACATCAGCGATTTTATAGATATGTTTAACTTCTTCTTCGGTCAGTTTTCCAGTAAAGATAACTTTATTTGCAATACCAAGATCAACTGCTTGATTAATAAGGCGGGGTAGCATTTCACCGCTCCCAGCAACAACAAATTTGGTATCTTCTTTTTCCAGTACTTTTTTTGCAGTTTTTAAGAAAAACTCAGGTCCTTTTTGCAGTGTTAACCGTCCTAAAAAGAGGATAAGATTCTTTTTTTCACCACTACCTATAGGATAGACAGCATTATGAACTACATGTACTTTTTCAGCAGGTATTCCATATTTTTCGACAATGACTTTTTTTGTAAAATTACTCACCGCAATAATGGTATCTGCTTTTTGCATACCTTCTTTTTCAATGTCTAAAAACCATTGATTAGGGTACATCCATCCAGCTCGGTCATATTCTGTAGAGTGAACTGAGAGAACAAGAGGAGTTCCGGTAGCCTCTTTAATTGCTACCCCTGCTTTCATGGTAAGCCAATCATGACAGTGTATCAAATCATATGTTCCTTTTACCTTTTGAACAAGTAAATCATTATATCGATAAACGCAATCAAAAAATTTTCCACCTAATGCTTTATCATCTGGTCGATCATAGGGGAAAACTTGTGTTTCACCAACTTCGATTATTTTTATATTTTTTTTATCGCTTTTTATCTTTGTTTTAGTTTTAGGCATATAAAAATCTATTTTAACATTTTTATCAGCAAGACCACGTGTAAGGCCATAGCAATGGGTACCAAGTCCTCCAACTTTAAATGGCGGATATTCCCATCCAAGCATTGCAATTTTCATTGTTTTTATATCCTCACCCTAATCGGTTTTGTTAGTATCTAAGCTATTTAATCACCCTATTATAGTTTTCCTCTCTTATTATTCTAACACCAATTAGTTATTATACTATCCTAAGTAGTGTGACATGATGTAATATGACAGATAAGTATGAACACATATCCATCCTTAAATCTTTCGTTTTATTTTTCTACTTTTGACTTAAATTCTAGGAATTTTATTTGTGTGTGTCTTTTCTTTGTTTTTACCCGCGATATAGTGCAAATTTTTTCATCCCAAGATTAGTACAAATATGGTATCTTTATTAGAAATGAATGTAGAAAGGGTTTTATAATAGTATCTACAAAAATATCATTGAAATTCTTAAACAAGATTATTATAAAAAAATATTATTAGTTATGGCTAATAAGTAAAAATATTTTTATTTTTTACAATTTTAGTAAATAGAATACTGATTTTAACAATAAAGAATTTTTTAAAAAAAAACACAGTTGTCGCTGTCACCCAACAAAAAAATTGTTGGGTGTTGTTGAAAAACTATTCCGGTAAAGCAGCAGTGGAAGAGAGATCCAACATATTTCGCGACAGATGTTTGATATCGTGGTTGTCCTCTTTTTCACTTCTTGACGTTTCGTCGTTTCGATCCAAGAGGGACCCTTGTCCGGTATCAATCTGTAACCTTGATCTTGCCTATCCAATCATCGAATCATGGATATCTTCGAATCAAGGTAGAATAAACATAAAAACATCATATTTAATGTTTTGTATAGGAGGCGTTATATTTATTTATTTCATCTCTTAAATAGAGTGTTTTTTGCCGAGATTGATACGCAAAATCTTGCTTATTTCCAGCATAAATAATTCCCCGAGATGAATTAATAATTGCCATTTCTCCTTTAGAGTTCGTGCCATTTACTATTGTTTTTTGTACTTCACCACCCTGGGTTCCAATCCCTGGTATTAAAAGAGGTATGTCGTCTCCAATAATCCGTCGTATTATTCGTAATTCATCTGGATATGTTGCTCCTACAACAACGCCACAATTACCATTGATATTCCATTCCTTGATTTTTTTGGCAATAATTTGATAGAGAGGTTCTGTAGGACAAAGTAGATCTTGAAAATCACCTGCTGAAGGATTAGATGTTCTACATAGAATAAAACTACATTTGTCAGTATATGCAAGAAAGGGTTGAATTCCGTCTTTCCCTAGATAGGGATTTACTGTGGTTGCATCAGCATGAAATGTATCAAATATTGTTTGCGCATATTTCGCGGCAGTGTTTCCGATATCGTTTCGTTTCCCGTCAATTATTACAAAAATTTTTTTTGGGATATATGATACTGTTTTTTGTAATAGTTTTATTCCTTCTAATCCAAGATTTTCATAAAAAGCCATATTAAGTTTGTATGCACAAACAATATCTTTTGTGGAATCAATGATTTTTTTATTAAACATGAGATATGGTTGTTTGGTTGTTTCAAATAAAAATTTTGGTATTTTTTGTTTATCTATATCTAGTCCAATGCAGACAAGACTGTTGTTTTCATGAGTAATATTGTTAAGTTTTTCTCTCCATTGCATAGTATCCTATGTTAATGTGGTTATGTATATAAAAAGATGCTATTGAGATAGATATTTAACGTGATTTTTTATACAAAAATCTGATTATGAATATTATTTATGCAGCATGTTCGTGGGGTCTAGGTCATGCGACACGTTCGTTACCAGTGATTAGAAGATTAATAGATGAAGGCAATCATCTTACTATTGTTTCTAGTGGTAGATCCCTTGATTTATTACGAAAAGAAATTGGAGATGCGGCATCATATGCTGATATTCTCGATTACCCCATGCTTTTATCAGAGAATGCACGACAATTTATGGCAAAAACAGTTATTTATTGGCCTTTATTTTTAAAGAGAATAGAATCAGGATTGTTGCAGCTAAATAGAATCCTTGATAAAAAACGGTATGATCTCATTGTTTCTGATGGGCGTTATGATATGTATAATAAAAAAATTCCTTCGTTTTTCATCTCTCATCAGATCCGTATTATGAATCCGCTCAGAATATCAATGTTTGAAACGGGTAGTGAGCTTTTTAATATCTTTTTTTTCAAACGATTTACTGGTATTTTGGTCCCCGACTATAAAGATGATAATCTGTCTGGAGAGCTTTCACATAATTTAAAAAAAATTGATGAAAATACGCTGCATTATGTAGGAGTATTGTCTGATTTTCGAAAAAAAAATTTAAAAAAAACTGTTGATTATTTTTTTTCGATATCCGGTCCAGAACCGCAACGTAGCATACTTGAGCAAACACTGCTTTCTCAGATAAAAAATATATCAGGTTCTATTGTGATGACCCTTGGAAAGACAGAGACAGAGAATAATATAAAAGATATAAAAGATCAAAATAAGGATATCAAAATATATAATTTTCTTTCAAAAGAAAAAAGAGAAGAATTGTTAAATAAAACAAGGCTGGTTATTGCTCGTTCTGGTTATTCAACGATAATGGATGTGGGAGTGATTGGTACAAAAGCATTATTAATTCCTACACCTGGTCAAATTGAACAGGAGTACCTTGGGCTTTATCATAATTCCTTGCAGACTTTTCATTCTGTTACCCAAGATGCAGTTGATTTTAAAAAAGATGTTGTGGTTGCTCAAAAAAAGAAGGGTATTACTCGATTATGTGATGTCGATAAAACAGTAGAAAAAATCATGCAAATTCTTTATAATCAGAATTGAAATATTGATAAAAAACCGTGGGGGAAAAAATTTATACTTTCATTATATTCGTTTGTTTTACGTATTGGGATAGATGATCGGTGAAAAGGTGGTTGTTATATTTAATAGTTTAAAACAGCGTATATGTTATTGGCCTGTAGTAATTTTTTTTGTTACTGCGCTTGCTGTTATTATCCGTTCAATTCCAGGATGGGTAAACGCCGCCTGGGGTTGTGATTTTGGAATTTATTATGGATTAACTAGATCATTTGTTCAGACTCAGAATTTGTTTAACCCATATGTTGGATGGGGTTCTTCATATCAATATTTCCCAGTGTTGTATACTGTTACTGGCGGTATTCATTGGCTGACTGGGATTGAATTGATATATATTATGCCAAAGATTGCGCCTATTTTTGGTGGGTTATCTGTTCTAATTTTTTATTTTGTTATAAAAGAACTTTTAGGTGATAAAAAAAAGGCTTTTTTTTCAATGATGTTATTTGCGGTTATGCCATTTCATGTGTATCAAACATCCCATGCATCACCCCTTACTGTTGGTCATTTTTTTATGATGCTTTCGTTATATTTATTCATTAGATATCGTAAGGATGCTCGTTTTTTCCTTCCTCTTTTTATTTCTACGATTCTACTGATAATGTCTCATCATCTTACTACCTATTTTTATTTGATTTCTCTTGTTATGATTGTATTTGTTGAAAATATTCGATCCGAAGCCTGGATGTCTTGGGTAAGAAGAGATGTTTTTTATGTGTTGATGGCTAGCGTTCTTATTTTTCTGTATTGGATAGTTGTTGCAACACCGGTGTATGAAAGTTTTATGGTATTAGGGCGATCGCTTGGACCTATTTATTTTGGGTCATATACTCTTATCTTGTTTTTTTATTTTGTATTTGCAATGATGTTTGTTTTTATCCGGTTTTGTCGTAAGTTTTTTATTGCTCGTTTTAACAAAGATTTTTCACCAAAATCTGCCTTAGTTAAATTTTGTGTTACGTTATCATTGTGTCTTTTGATCATGGGTCTGTTTTATTTTGTAAAACTTCCTTGGACAAATTTTAGTTTTACAGCATTATCTATTATCTTTGCTATTCCTCTGCTGTTGGTATTTAGTTTTTCTGTTGCTGGTTTTCGTATTATTACACAGCAGAAAAATGGTAGTTTTATTATGGGGTGGTTTGGTGCTGTTGTTTTTTCGTTGTTATTTAGCGTGTTTACCAATACTTCTGCGTTGTTTCCTCATCGTCATTTTGAATATATGATGGCCCCCTTAAGTGTTATTTCTATTTTTGGAATTAGCGCAATTGTGCTAAATCAGGATTTGAAAAAAGAACAGAGATTTGCTAAAAAACTTGAGAGAAAGAAATCTGTTTGGTTTTATTTAAATAAAATTAATAGTTTACGGAATCAATCAACTATTCTTTTAGTAATAATTCTTGTTTTGGTGACTTCTAATGCTATTTCGGTATATCCTTCTCATGTAGCGTTGAATGCTTCCTATGAAGCTATTACAAATGAGAATCTGGCATGTATTGAATGGCTAGATAATAATGCGAATAAAAAGTATTCTATTATTGCAAGTGATCATCGTCTTGCACGAGTTGCAGAAGCAATAGGTTTTAATACAACTAATGACGAAGCAAATAGTATTTGGATTACTGAAGATTTTATTGAAGATTTAATAGAGTTGGAAGGCATTGGGAAAAGTTACAGTAAGATTTCCTATATCATTATTGATGATATAATGATGGAGAGAGTAGTGCATGTTGGGTTTGGTCAAATTTATTATATGACTGAAAAATCCTACGAAAAATTTAGCTGTCAGCCCTTCGAGTTAGTTTATAGAAATGTCACCTTAGATTTGGAAGGAGAAGAGAAATCGTGGTCAGAGGTGTATAAACTGAATTGGTCATATATTAATACTTTTTTAGCTGATAAGAAATGGTCGTAATGAAGAAAGAAATGATCGAGGTGATAAAAAAGCATCTGTTGCAAAATATTGATACCATCCGCAGCACCGGCTGCAACTTTTCATTTCCTGTCTGGCTTTTTGCGCTTGTTTTGTTTGTAAAAATTTCATAAATGATCCATTATTAAAGTTATATAATCGTTTTCCAACAGTGCGGCAGGGATAAAAAAGTTCCCCATCAGAATCGATGATAATTGAGGATGAAGAGCATGCTTGTGGTTTGTTTATGTTGTCTAGATATTTATTAGGATTTATTATTGTGTTTGGGTATTGTTTTTTCAATCGTAAAATTGTATCTCTAAATAGAGATGGATCAGGGTAATAATTATCTGTTCCTTCTAGATGTGTTGCTGGCATAATCACTATTCGTGCGTTGTTTTGGTGTACTTTTTTTACTTTTTCTTCGATTAGATGTAGAGTTTCTTTAGTGACAACTGTTTGAATGCAGAGTTCAGGTCCATAGCTTTGGAAGTCCTTTATGCGATCAAAATACTCCAGATTTTTATGATCTTCGTCGATACTGATATGCAGATAATCAATATATTTTCCATATTCATTCATTGGTCTTTTATCTAGGAGGTCACCATTGGTTGTAAAGAAAAGATAGAATGGTTTGGTATATGCATATTCAAGTATTTCGCCAAGATCTTTGCGCATGAGTGGATCTCCTCCTTCTAAACTAAGAACGATGATACTTGAATTTGCTAGTTCGTCAAGAACTTTAAAGATTTTTTGTTTTGAAAGGTCTTTTGTTTTTTCCATCCAGACATTACAAAATTTACATTGAAGAGAACATTTGTGAGTGACTTTAAATGAGGCGTAAAAAGGATAGATGTTTTCATGTGCTAAATAATTTAGATATGCGTAGCGCATCGTTGAAAAATATTTTTTTATTGGTAATGTTTTCATAGCGTTTCGATAGCCAAGGCATATTGTAATCCAGCACATAAATTTTATTAATTATTTTTTGTAACCATTTCATTTGTTATGTATTATAATTTAAAGAGTACAGAAAAAATTTTAATAACTATTATAACCGTCATGAACATTTACTAAATATTTACGTAATCAGGGATTGGACATCGGTATGAGGATTAATATCTTTACTGAAATTGAGTTAACTAGTATTAGAACAACGGGTATTGTTACTAGCTATAAAGGATTGAAAAAGGGGCTTATACAGGAAGGTGTGGAGGTAGTTGTAAATGCCAAAAATGATTATGATATTCTGCATGTTCACTCGTTTGGGCCGTTGTCGTTAGGAAAAATACTGCGTGAAAAAAAACCAGTTGTAATTACAACACATACGGTTCCCGATGAGATAAGTTTGTTGTATCGAGGCGGATTTATGGTTGAATCGTTGTTTGAAAAATATCTTGCTTTTTTTTATAACCAGGCGGATCTTCTTATCTGCCCTTCTGAATTTGCAAAAAACCGTATCAAAAGAATGGATGTGTCAAGCAGGATTGTTGTAGAAAGCAATGGAATAGATGTAAATAAATTTTTTAGATCAGAGGAAAAAAGGCAGAGGTTTCGAAAATTATATAATATTAAGGAGAGCGAAGTTGTTATAGGTTCAGTAGGCATTCCTTCGAAGAGAAAAGGGCTAGATGTTGTTGTTAAAATGGCTGAACAGTTTGCAGATGTAAAATTTTTTTGGATTGGTGAAAACGTCTATGGTCGTCTGCTTAAGGATTATACGTATCTTAAACAGTTATATTCTCAACATCCTAAGAACCTTGTTATCACCGGTTATGTAAAGGATATTCAAGCTGCTTATTCAGGGATGGATATTTTTTTATTTCCCACGATGATTGAAACAGAAGGTTTAGTAATTTTAGAGGCAACTTGTTCAGAGCTTCCCATCATTGCAAGTACGGTTGAAGGTCTTAGTTGGATAGAAGATAAAAAGCAATGTTTAAAGGCAAAATCCATTGAAGAATATATAAAAGCAATATCTACGATAATTCAGCATCCTCAGAAAGGTAAAGAGCTTGTCAAATCGGCTAAAGAATTGACAGTTGAAAAAGATATGAATACTATCATTAAGAAAATGATAAATCATTATGAAAATATTTTATAATAGATAGAAAAATGATAGGAGTATTATGCTTTTTACCAATTTTTTTACAATTTTCTTTATAGGGGGAATTTATTACCTTTATTGGTATGAGTGCTAGTGAATATATAGGAGAAGAATTTTCTGTAAAGGGCGATAGATATTCTGTTAAGAATACTAAAGACCTGTACAATCTTAAGACAATAAAAATACAAAAAAAACCCTTGTGTTATGCTTTTATAGGTGGGATGTGGTATTCAAAAGATAGTTTTTCTCTTGAGCAAAATATATCCCTACCCTATCCATTTACGACATACTATACAACCAAAATTCTTGATAGATGCTACAAAGGTGTTCTTTGTCGTTCTTTGTATTATGTGAAGATGCCTATTGTTGTAATACAGTTTGAAGATGAGTGTATCTGTATTAGATTTGATCCTATCATTACTTGTAATGAATTTGAAATGATTCCTTTTATTTCACTATCTGAAGATAAAGAGAGCTATATCATTTCGTTTTACTTGTTTAATGAGTTTTATGTTATGCAAAAAGAGTATGCATGGCTTGGTAAAGGAAAAAAAAGAAAAGAAAGTCTTGATTTAAGAAAAGGAGATATTTTCAATTTTTCAATCTCTATAGATAAATACAATAGTTGGAATGAAGCAATTGAAAAATATGTGAATAAAGAGTTATGTGAAGATTTGATAATTGAATCAACATGTCAGATATTTGAGCAAGGTAAGAAGGCTCTTTTTAGATCATATGATCATCTGACAGGTTCTTTTCTGCAGTTACCCTGGAAAAAAACACCTGGTTTTACATTTGTTAATTCAAGTTATTCTCTTTTATCCTATGAAGCAGTGCGATTGCATTATTTTTCTGAATGGTTTAACAAGTCAGGGGATAATCAATTTGACATATGGTGTAAAGGGTTACGAGAGTTGTTTGTTGATAAAAGATTGTATAAAACTAAGTTGCAAAGAGGAGCAGGTATTGTTTGGTATAATATGACAAATCTAACAAAAAAAGGTTTAGAGGGTTTTTTCTATATGGATTGTGGGTATAGTGGATATCCTGGTGGACAGGCAACAATTGCGTTTCATCTTCTTAATTATCTGAAATGCTGTGATGATGAAAAGGTTGAGAAGTTAGTTGAAAAATCTTTATCATATATTGTTTCAACTCAGAATAGTAATGGTTCATGGCCTATGGCGATTCGTCAAGAAGGTGTGATTAAGTTTAGATCTGAAGATCTTAGTAGATATGAGACGCAAGGCGGTACTGCTGAATCAGTACGTGCTCTTTTACTTGGATATTCAAGGTTTTCCGATGAGGCTATGAGAAAGACTGCCATGAATGGGTTGGGATTTCTTGAGGATAAATATCCTATTTGTTATAATGGTTTGAGAGATATTGGTATTAATGAGCCTGAAGCTTTTTCTGCGGTTAGTGTTATTGACGCGTTTCTGGATGCATATGAACACACGCATGAGAAGAAGTATAGTGATTTTGCAGTATTATATGCATTGTATGCTCTGACATGGATTTACTGGTATGATACAAAGAATTTAAAGATAAAATATAATTTTCATCCTATCTCTTTTTCAATTACTCCTCGCCTTTCTCCATATGAGAGCGTGTGGATTGTTTCAACTTTTCTGAGGTTGTATAAGAAAACGAATCAAAGGATATGGAAAAACATGGCAGAAATGTTGTATAAGCAAGCTGTTCAATGGATTTCTAAAACTGGTGGTTTGTGCGAAGGAATTTTTCCTAAGTTTCTTGATGGATTGTATTGTCTTCCTATGGAACAAACATTTGCAACGGTGGAGCTTTTACGTGCATCAACACATTTTTTTTCATTTGAGAAAGAAAGAGTAAATGCAGACAAGAAACCTTTCATAGATAAGATAAAAATTGAGATTGATGATGATATTGTTGTTGTTTTTTATGAGGATGAGGAAGTTTTCAGATTTAGCGCAGCTGAGTGTAAAATTATCTCTTTAAAAGGTGGAATGC
This sequence comes from Thermoplasmatota archaeon, assembly GCA_046496795.1. GTDB lineage: Archaea > Thermoplasmatota > E2 > DHVEG-1 > DHVEG-1 > JAUWYM01. The sequence goes on along the minus strand of JAWOGM010000028.1, from coordinate 20,798 downwards.
TTAATAAATATGGTATTTGTTTTTCATTTCCTGAGGTATATTCATGGGAAAATAGAGTTAAAATGTTTATAAAAAAACGGTTACGGGGCAAATATGGGAAGTTTATATTGTCGCTATCTGATGTGAAATATTTTTTACGAGGGGTTTATGGACCTCAACTAGGTAAGAAAATAAAAATTGAGAGTTTAGGTGACCATATAAAGAAGTGGGATGTCACTGTGGATGGATCGTATATATCGGGATGGTGCAAAACCAGTCTTCATAAGCTAAAATATACAATTTCTTTTACAAAAAAAAAGTCCGGTCTTTTAATTTCCTTTTACCCTCTTGTTGTTGAAGTATTGGATCAAGATTTACCCCTGGCTCATGTGCTTTTCCCAGTTATTGGATGTGAATTACAAAGGAGAAATGGTAATTGTCTGGTCTTTGATGATTTTTTTGTATCTGGGGATTTTAAAAATGTTATTGTACAGGATGATGTTACTGCTGTTGATCAATCATGTGCGACAAATTGGACACATGGTGGTGTGTTTAAAGGTTATTTTGACATATTTCTTAATCATGATTAGTGTTTGTTATTTTTTTTATTAATAGTTCTTATAGGTTAAATATACCAAAAGTATGATAAATCATTGAGAAAATATCGCGATGTGAAAAAAACTAACCAAAAAAAACAGTCAAAAAAAAAAAATGTTAAGATTTCGATTATTCTCAGTATTGCTTTAAGTGTTGTTATTATTTTTTTGATTTTTCTTTTTTCATTTGATGCTTCTTCATTAGAGTATTTTTCAACTGTTTCGGTTCGATATGAGTTTTTTGTGCTTGCCGGTCTTTTAAACATTATTACATGGATTATTTGGGGTATTCGATTAAAAGTGCTGTCTAATGCCATTAGCGATAAGGTTTCTATTAGTACATGGAAATCTATCCGGATTGTTATTACTAATTTGTTTCTTGCCAGTATTACTCCCTCCATGGCCGGGGGTGAACCGGTCCGTGTTTATTTGTTAAATAAGGAGGGGTTAAGTTACGGTTCCGCAACAGCATCGGTGATTTCAGAGCGTTTAATTGATGCAGTGGTCATTCTTTTCTTAGTGCCTGTGGCATTCTATATTATGAAAGAAGCTATTGATGTTTTTTTTATTCAAGTAGCGTTATTAATTGGTGTTATTTTTTTTATCGGCGTTGTGTTGTTGTTTTTTTATGCGATTAAACGCCCTGAGAAAACCAAATCTTTTTTATTGTTTTTAAACAGAAAAATATGTCGATTTTTTAAAAAGGATATGAAGAAACAAAGTAGGATTATTGATAGAATTAATACAGAGGTTGATAATTTTCATGAGGGCATGATGATTTTTCTTGAGAAAAATAAAAAACCTTTTCTTATTGCTGGTATGTTAACTATTATGTATTGGAGTGTTGGTTTTTTGATTCCGTCGATGTTGTTGTTAGGGCTTGGTATGAAGCCGATTTTTATTGAATCTTTTGCAGCTCAGGTTTTACTGGTAACCATAATTATGATGCCGACAACACCAGGCAGTTCTGGGACAACTGAGTTAGGCGTTGGTGGGTTATATACCCTTCTTATTGGTTCTTCGATTATTGGTGTTTTTGTTCTTTTATTTCGTCTTATTACATATCATATGAATCTTATTGCGGGTGCTATTTTTCAATATAGGATTTTTAAGTCAGTGGCATCATTTTCTCTTGAAACAATTAAAAAAAAACAGAAATAGTAATTTTGACCTAGGAGAAAGATTTCTGGCTAATGTGGTTGTATTTGTTGATTTTTATGCAGAAAAGTTAAAAAGAGATGTGGCATTCACCGTCTCCTATGAAAAAAGCTCAGCAATGCGTTTCATGCGGAAAAGGTCTCATTGAACGAGGTTCTACAACTTTTCAATGCCCGCTCTGTGATGAAGTTATTGGCAGATGCAATGGATGTAGAGAGCAAAGTATTGAATATAAATGTATAAAATGTGAGTTCACAGGACCGTAGAGAGGATTTGAATATGGGAGAAGTTATTGGTTTAATTCGTCTTATGCCTGATGGTGTGTTAGAAGATAGTGAGATAGAAGTCATTCTTGAAAAAATTAAAACAGTTATTAAAGAACCTGTTAAACTTGGAAGAGTTGAAGTAAAAAATATTGCCTTTGGGTTGAAAGGAGTTGATGTCACCGTTTCAGTGCCTGACTCAGAGGGCGGTCTTGATGCTGTCGTTGAGACATTATTAAAAATTGATAAAATCGACAATGTTGAAGTTGTTGATGTTGGTCGAATTTAAGCAGCAGACTTTTGTACGTTAAACGAGAGGTTTTCTAAGGTCTCAATCCCGACTTCTGTTGGATAGTAGACAGGATAGGCTGAGTTTGTAGTATCTCCTTCTACCAGTTCTGCCATATGCATTTTTTTAATATGCCATTTGACAACATGGTGGTTTAAGTCTAATGCATGTGCAATTTCCAGAAGGTGTTTTCCAGGGTTGTCGTTGAGATATTGCATGATTAAAAGTGCGTTTTTGTTTTTTAGAATGGATTCCCCGATTGCTTGTTTTCGACTCTCTATGCCTCCTTCAACAAGATAATAGACTTTTTTTCCACCGATTAATCTGCTCCGGACTAGATTGGTTTGTTCAAGTTTTCGTAGATGCCATGCCGCGTTACTTGGCTTTAAGTCTAGTTCTCTTGCTATTTCTCTTAGATGTGATCCAGGGTATCCGTCGATGTATTCATAGAGATGTTTTCGTATCTCGGTATCCAAAACATTTTCAGGGGTAACATATTTAATACCTCCATGAAATAAAAGAAAACCTAAGATGACAGCAATAGATATTATGATAACGGCAAAGGTCATAATCCCAAAGGTTTCTGATCCTGGTCTTATAAAAGATGAGGCGGCGGCAGTTTCTACTGCGATGAAAGAAAATAGTGTAATTAAAAATAGAGCTATTGCCAATCGTTTTTTCATTTCACATCCCTTCCTGTGAATTATACCCAGTGAGTTGTTATAAACAGTTGTAGGCTTAAAAAGTTTGCTTTTATGTAAGTTTTTGTTGTATTTATGGTATTGGATGAACGAGTGGATAGCGGTCTTCTTTTGGATAAGATGCTTCTTGGTCATCCCATCGGTAGATGTAATAGGGTTGGTTCCATACTCCATTTATGGGTTGTGCATCGGGATGCAAGTCTAAATAGTCATCCCAGTAATTACCTATGGTTCCATTATCCCAATTGCTGAGGAAATCATCTCGTGCATGGAGTTGGTTTTGTTTAAAATTATTTAGATAGATGATGTTGTCTAATGCACCACAGCAGCAGTAGATGCCAATAGTATTGTGTTGTAGGGTGTTGTAGTATACATCTGAGTATTCCGCACCTTTGAGATTAATTCCTCGGTAAAAATGTGAGATTGTGTTATTTGTCAGCGTTATCTGTATTGAATTTTGAAGATGAATACCGTAGGAAATAATATAGGGGAAGGATTCATTTTGAGAGAATCTATTATCTTTGATAATATTGTAATGGGAAAAATAGGTATGGATGCCGTGTTGATTGTTTGTAAAGATATTTTGATGGATATGATTATTGTTGGCGTCTCTTTTTAGGTTTATGCCTTTTTCGTTGTTGGCAATAATTGTGTGAGAGATGTTGTTATGTGATGATGTTATTTCTATACCTATGTTGCCTGTGGATGGATTTGTTCCGATGATTGAAAAACCGCTGAAGGTGCAGTTATCTGCATTCAAAGTTACAAGGATGTTTTTTGTTTTATCTGTGCCGATGATGTGTGTGGTTTGTGCATCGATTCCTTTAATGGCGAGGGTTTTATTGATAACTATAGTTTCGGCATATATTCCTTCATAAACAATGATAATGTCACCATCTGAAGCTGCGTTTATGGCTTGTTGAATTGATGTATAGTCAGATTCCGCATTTGCTTTGACATAGTATATATTTTGAGCTGTATCATTCTGTTGAGAAGAGTTTTGCATACAGCCTGTTAAGAGAATCAATGGTAAAAGTACAATTATTGTTATTGTTATGATTTTTTTTGTCATTACAACGATTATCCTTTTTCGTTATTTATGGGAAACATATCCAATGATTTGTTGGTTGTTTTTTTCTATTCGTGCAAATCCAACGCGTTCAAATTGAACAATCTCCCCATCTGGTATATCTTTTATTGCTTGTTCTGCATAGCCTTCTATGGTTGTTAAGCTTTTGGGGTTGTATTGATCGTCTGTAAAGAGAAGATGTGGGATGTAAAGTGTCATTTTTATATAATCTGTTGTTGTCCATTGTATTTTTTTGGTATCAGAGATAAGTTCTTCGCCTTCATATATTGCTGTTACGACAGTATTGATGGTTTTTACTTTTACGTTATAGAGTCCTTTTAACCGGAAAATATCTCCTGGTTTCATTTCTTGTATGTCTTCTTTTGGTATGTAAAAAGTGGATTCTGTTTGTATTGTTCGTTCTCCTAGATCAGTAGTTGGATGCAGTTTTAGTTTTGTGTTTGTTTTTGGTGCATTTATCACCTGAAGTTGTATAGGATTTGATACGAAATAATATCGTTTAGCTTGCGGGTCTAAAAGTTTTCTGTTATATGATTCTACTACACTAAAATCTACGGTTGATTCTACTTTTGAGATTCCTTGTGAGAACACGAATTGTTTTATGGCTTGTGCCATAATCCCTCTTTTTTGTAGTCCTCGTATGGTAGGAAGTCGTATGTCGTCATATCCTGTGACAAGTTGCTGCTCGATAAGTGGTTTGATTTTTCGTTTTGATACAGGCATTCCTTCAATAGAGAGTCGTGAGAATTCCATGAGATGAGGTTTTCTAAGGTTGAGCAGTGTTAAGATATAGTAGTAGACCTCATCGCGTAGTTCGTATTCTTTTGTTCTAAAGGGATGGGTAACCCCACTTATGCTATCTTCAATGGCTCCTGTGAAATCGTAGGTTGGCCATACCCGGTATGCTGCCCCTTGAAGGGGATGCTCTTTTTCAATGACTCGAAAAAGTGTAGGATCACGCATAGCGGTGTTGGCACTATTCATATTTGCTTTTAATCGCAGTATTGCCCCTTTCATATCTCCTGAGGAAAGAAGTTTTTTCCATAAATCTAACGTTTCCCCGCTTTGTTGACTCCTGCATGTACATGATCTCTGGTTGAATCGTCCATCTTTGATGTCTGCTGGTTTACAGGTGCAGATGTAGGCATTGTTTTGTGTTATTAATTGTTCTGCAAGTTTGTAATGTTTAGGTATGTTATCTGAGGTGTTATATTGTTTGTCCCAGGTTATTCCTAGCCATTGTAGATCTTGTTGTTGGACTTCATAGAATTTATGATGTGCATTCTCAGGGTTGGTATCATCAAAGCGTAGGATAAAAATTCCGTCATAGATTTTTGCATATTCATAGTCGACAAAAGCTGCTTTTGCATGTCCAATGTGAAGATACCCATTTGGTTCAGGGGGGAATCGTGTGACTACTTTTCCCTCTTCTGCATATTGAAGTGGCGGTAATGAAAAATCTCGTACCTTTTTTTCTTTAACAAGAAGTTCTGGTGCGCTTTGCTGGAGTTGTTGTTTTTGTTGTTCTAAGCTGAGTTGATTTACTTCTTGTATTATTGTTTTAACTATTGGAATAATTTTTTTTGGAGAGATATCTTGTTTTTTTAGTGCAGCGATAACTTTTCCGATAACTGCTTTTTCGTTTGCTGTACCATTGAATTGGACCGCATTTTGTAATGCATAGTTTCGTGCTATTTGTGTTATTGGTGTGTCAGTCATATTATTTTTCTCTTTGTATAGAGTAATCAGCAAGATCAAATAATAATCGTTTTGCTTCTGACTGAGGTAGCATAGAGAGTAGTTGTTTTGCTTTGATGTTGTATTCTAAGGCTTTGCTTCGCGCATATTCAATAGATCCAATCTGTTCAAGAACTGTGAAAACTTGTTGTATATCCTTCTCTGTTGCATGAGCATTTCCAAAGTTAACATCTAGGATTTTTTTGTGTTCCCCTTGGGCGTGATGTAAGGCATGTACTGCAATAAGTGTTTTTTTTCCATTTCGAATGTCATTGCCAATATCTTTTCCTAGTGTTTCTGTATTGCTGCTTATATCAAGAAAATCATCCCATATCTGAAATGCATATCCAATATTCATTCCATATTCTGTTAATGTGTGGATTTGTTGTTGATCTGCTCCTCCAATGATTGCTCCACCCAGAGCTGAGAGTTCGAAGAGTACCGCTGTTTTACGCATTATCATATCCAGATATTGTTGTTCTGTGATTATTTTTTGTTGCTCGAAATCGACATCTAATTGTTGTCCCTCACATATACGCAGTACACACTGAATCAGTTTGTGATTTAACTCTCTGAATACGGAACATTCAATCTGGAGGTCATGCATGGCTTCAAATGATTTTGTGAATAATAAATCTCCTGCAAGAATTGCAGCAGCTTCACTAAATTGTATATGTACTGTTGGTACACTTCGTCTGAGATCTGAATTATCCATGATGTCATCATGTACAAGAGTAAAATTATGTAAGAGTTCTAGTGCTGATCCAAATGGTAGAGTTTTTATGCCATCACCGCCAACGCTTTCACAGGCGATCATGGCAAGGAAGGGGCGTAGTCTTTTTCCTCCTCCAAGTGGTAGATGTCGTGCTGCCTGGTAGAGGATCTGAGGTTGTTTTTCAGGCAGATATTTTATCCAATAGTCTTGAAACTGTTGTTCTCTTTTTTGTAATTCTTGATGTATGTCCATTTCTTACACCCATGTTTTTAATTCTTGAGAAAATTTAACTTCTGCGATATCAAGGTTATTGATGGTTTCGGCTCCTACTAAAAACATAGTGGTTTGAAGTTCTTTAAGTATCATGTTTAGTTCTAGAATTGTGGCTTGGATGTCTTGTGTGGCAGGTCGTAGTAAGGTACGAGCAATACCTGCTGCATCGGCACCAAGGATGAGTGCTTTTGCCGCATCAAGACCATTTCTTATGCCTCCCGTTGCAATGAGTGGCATCTCCCAGTTGGTTGCTTCTCCAGCATAGACTATTGATGCAGGTGTTGGAATGCCCCAGTCCCAGAATATTTTTCCTTCACGCATATTGTATTGATCGTTTTTTGTTTTGGCTCGATAATATTCAACTGCTGAAAATGAAGTTCCTCCAAATCCTCCAACATCTATACCTGCGATTTTTGTTTCTTTTAAGAGGCTTGCCACATTATATGAGATTCCAGCGCCGCTTTCTTTGATGAGTATAGGTTTTTTGAATTCATCAGCAAGCATGGTTATTGCTTCAAGGCACCCTTTTGCATGTATTTCTCCTTCAGGTTGCACGGCTTCTTGTAAAAAATTTAGACAAACTGCAAGGATGTCTGCTTCAATCATTGTTACAATCTTCTCGGCGTTTTCAAGGATTTGTTTTTTGTCCCAAATTACCATTTGGGAGGCTCCAATATTTGCAATTTTAAGTGGAATATCATAATTATTGATGACACTATATGTATCTTTGAGATCCTGTTTTTCTAGAGCTGAACGTTGGGATCCTACTCCCATAGCTAGTTTGAATTTCTCAGCAGCTATGGCTAAATTTTCATTGATTATTTTCCCTTCACTATATCCTCCAGTAATAGCGGATATTACCAGAGGTGCTCCGAGTTTTTTTCCAAATAATGTTGTGGAAAGATCGATTTCGTCTTCATTTATTTCAGGGAGTGCATTGTGAATGAGATGTACCGAGTCCCAATAGTTATAATGTGCTGAGACATTTTCCTCAAGACATATACGTACGTGATCTCGTTTACGTTTTTCTGTTTGGTTCATTGTCTCTCTCCATAGACATGGGTCGATATTGTTTTTTTTTCATTTAGGATATCACCTAATCTGTTATTTATATTGCCATTGACAACAAGGGTATCAATTCCTAATGTTGCAATATGTTTTATGGTTTCAATTTTTCCTTGCATTCCTTTAGTAACATCTGCATGGGCATCAGCATTTGTGCTAAGATATTCTAATTGTTTCAGTGTTGCTTGTTTGATAAGCGTTGCTTGTGGATTTTGCTTTGGGTTTTCTGTATATATGCCATCCTCATCCAGGACAAATATTACTTTTTCTGGTTTGAATTGTTTTGCAAGTAACAACATGAGCAGGTCTCCTGAGCATATAGAGAAACATAATGTTTTATCTAGCACTACGTCTCCAAAGGTTACAGGGGTAAATCCTTTCTGCAGGTAGTCGGTAAAGAAAGTATAATTTATTTGATGGGGTTGATGGTTGTCAAGAGTGAGAAAAGCGTGAGGAGGTAGGGAAACTGCTGCTATATTATGGTGATGTAGTGAATCTAGTACTAGTGAATTGAGTTGTTGTACTTTTGCATGTGTTTCTGAGAAGCCTATGAGTTGTTTGTTTTCTTTGAATCCTTGTTGGAGGTTGTATTGTTTTGCTAGGATATGCCCAAATGATCCGGCACCATGAACGAGGATGATTTGTTTTTTTGATTGTTGTATTTGTTTTGAGAGGTTGTCCATGATATCTGTTTTAAAGGTGTATTTTTTTGCTTTATCGGTAATGATACTGCCACCTAGTTTTACGAGGAACATGTGTTTTTGGAATAAAATAGATATAAAAAAGGATTGTGATAAAAAAAATATAAAAAAGAATGTTTTTATGATTTTACTCTTGAAAGTAGTGGTTTGTCTTTGTTTTGCTCATGAATAAGCCATAGAGCTATAGGCATACCTTTTCCAGGTTCTTTCATTATACTTTTTGACCATTCTGATATCTCTTCATCTGATGAGTGCTCACAACATAGTGAGCAGAGAAAGATTTTATCTTCGAAAACAAGTCCTGCTTGATGTTCATTTAAATCGATTTCTGTTTTACATACCCCACATGTCCTCATAACCATTAATAACTACCTTCTAATCATATTCTCTATGATTAAATATTATTATACATATTGTTATTAAAAAACTTGTGGAAAAAAAAGAAGAGGAGGATGGGATGAGTCGTAATTGATAATGTGGCAGAGATGCCAGACCAGCTGGGGTGCTGGCATGTCCCCCGTATCTTTCGTCTGATTAATCGTAGTATGTCATTGTTAGTATATAAAGAAAGAATGGAGGCCGTTGAAAGTATTCTATTTATCCTAAAAAATTATATGAGATCGAAATATACGAGTATGAGTTGTGGTAAGGTACTGTATGAAAACAATATCAGATGATTTTGCAGAAAAAGTGACAGAAATTATGCTTCTTTCAAAAAAGGTAAATGGTGAGGATTCATCAAAGATATTGGATATGATATGTAAACATAGCCAGGAGATTTCACAGTTGTATGAAGATCATAATGATCATTGGATGATGGAGACTGCTGATCTTATTGTTCTATGTTGTGAGTTATTGCTGTATCATGGTGTAGATATTAATGAGGTGTTAACACAATGTCTCCCCCGTTTTTATAAAAAATTACATGATATTGAGAGAGAAGTTGGTAGACTATGAGATTGTTGAGCTGGAATGTCAATGGTGTTAGAGCAGCAGATAGAAAAGGATTATTTGAGTGGTTTAGCAGGGAATCACCTGATGTGTTATGTCTACAGGAGATTAAGGCTCTTCCTGAGCAGTTTCCTGCTCATTTGAGAAACACTCCGGGTTATCATGTTTTAATTAATTCATCTCAGCGTAAAGGCTATAGTGGCGTTACTACGTTTTCAAAGCAGAAACCAGTCAACATTTCTAAGGGATTTGGCATTGATCGTTTCGATAGAGAGGGACGGGTTCTTGTAACAGAGTTTCCTTTTTTTGTGTTGTTTAATATTTATTTTCCTAATGGTAAAAAAGATGATGATCGACTGCAGTATAAGCTTGATTTCTATGATACGTTTTTAGCAGTTGCTGATGCAGTAAAAGACCAGGGTAAACATGTTGTTGTCTGTGGGGATTTTAATACGGCACATAAGGAGATTGATCTTGCTCATCCAAAGGCAAATGAGAAACGATCAGGTTTTTTACCAGTGGAACGGGAGTGGATTGATACATTTATTGATCATGGATATGTTGATACGTTTCGTATTTTTAATAAACAGCCAGATCAGTATAGCTGGTGGGATATGAAGACTCATTCCCGTCAGAGAAATATTGGCTGGAGAATTGATTATTTTTTTGTTGATAAGAAATTTCTTCCACGGGTTAAAAATGCTTTTATTTTACAGGATGTTATGGGATCTGATCATTGTCCTGTTGGAATTGAGATTGAGGCGGATGAGTAGATGAAAGAATTTCTTGATTTTTTATATAATGAGCAAAAGGAATTATCAACGTTTAGTGGTATTGCTGCCCTTCTTGGTTGGGATCAGATGACATATATGCCTGAGGGAGGTAGTGCTGATCGTTCTGAGCATATTTCTCTTATCTCCAAGTTAGCTCATGAAAAGTTTACCTCTGACAAGTTATATAATTATGGTAAGAAGTTGTTGGAGCCAAAGGTCTTTGATTCACTCCAGCAGAAAGATAAGATTGTTGTTGTTCGTTTGATGAAGGATATTGAGAAGTCTAGAAAGGTTCCTTCCGATTTTGTGAAGCGTATGAGTAAAGCAAGCTCACTTGCCTATGATGCATGGCAGCAGGCTAAAAAAAAGAGTATGTTTTCTATTTTTTCTCCTCATCTTGAAAAGATTGTTGAATTGGAAAAGGAATATTGTGGGCATATAAATCTTCCAGGTCCTGCCTATAATAGTCTTCTTGATGATTATGAGGAGGGAATGACAGTTAATCGTCTTGATAGGCAGTTTCATCTGCTTCGTTCTGATCTGTCTGCTATTCTGAAGAAAATTATGGCTTCATCTGTCTATGAAAAGCAGCAGGTGTTTGATGGAAAGCTTAGCGCTGATAAACAAAAAAAGATTTGTAATTTTGTTTTTGACAGGTTTGGTCTTTCTCGCAGAAGGGCTAGGTTAGATGTTTCTGCGCATCCGTTTACAACTTCGCTTGGGTATGATGATGTGCGCCTTACTACTAATTTTGAGCGAAAAAATCCTTTGTTTTCGTTTTTTTCTACGGTGCATGAGACAGGTCATGCATTGTATGAATTGTCTCTACCGAAGGGTGAGTATAAAGATACAGTAATTTCTGATTCCCCCTCTCTTGGTTTACATGAATCTCAGTCTCGCTTTTGGGAGAATATGATTGCTCGTAGTAGACCGTTTTGGAAGTTTTGTTTGCCGATGGTTAAAAAGATTGCTGGCGGTCGGTTTTCTAGCATTGATGACGAAGAGTGGTATAGATATGTAAATCAGGTAAGGCCTTCGCTTATTCGGGTGGATGCTGATGAGTTGACGTATTGTTTGCACGTGATTGTTCGTTTTGAGATTGAAAAGGCATTGATTCAGGAAAAGGTTATTATTTCTGATCTTCCTGAGGTTTGGAATGAAAAGATGGATGAATTGTTAGGAGTTGTCCCAACCAATGATTCTGAGGGTGTGTTACAGGATATGCATTGGAGTGGGGGTAGTTTTGGGTATTTCCCTACCTATGCAATTGGTACGATTTATTCATCTCAGTTGTTTGATCAATTGAAAAAAGATTGCCCAAGTATTTGTCTTGATATCGAGAAAGGGAAATTTGAGGATATTATTAGCTGGTTACATGAGAATATCTATCAGTTTGGACGTCGGTTGACTGCTGATGAAATTATTCAGCAGACTTGTGGTAGGGGATTGGATTCTACGGTTTTTATCAAATATTTACAAGAGAAGTATTATGAGTTATATGAGATATAGTTTTTTATGCCCCATATTTGTCTAATCGTTGTGCATGTGCTAGGGCTAGTGGCATAAGATCTATTGCAGGCAGTCGGTTTCCTAATCCTCCGTTGAGACAGGCGCGTTCGCCGAATTGTTCGACAGTATCTGCTCGGCAATTTTTTGATGAGAGTAGAACAGGTACAGGATGCCAGCTGTGTCCCTTTAATAATGAGGGTGTGGAGTGATCGCCGGTGACAAGTATGACATCGGGTTTGAGAGCAAGTATCCGGGGAAGTTGGGCATCAGTTTCTTCAATGACAGATACTTTTTTTTCAAAGTCACCATCTTCTCCAAAGCTGTCTGTTTTTTTTATGTGAAGATAGAAGAAGTCATAGTTGTTCCATTGTTTTTCTAGGGTAGCGATCTTGTCATGTATGCTATCACTTGTTTGGAGTATGTCCATACCGATGAGTTTTGATACTCCGCGATACATGGGATAACCTGCTATTGCTGCGCATCGTAATTTATATGTTTGTTGCATGGTTGGCCAGTCTGGTTTTGTTGAAAATCCGCGGAGTATTATCATGTTTGCAGGGTGATGATCATGAAGTGTTGTTGCTGCTTTATTGATAAATTCATTTAGTAGTCTTGAGGTGTGGTCTGCTTCTAGTGTTAATGCCTTAGGTTGTTTGGGTGGTTTGCCGGTTTGTTGAGGATCGGTATCAGTTATTTCCCCTGAGAGGTTTTCTCCGCTTAGGACGAGAAGGAATCGGTGTTCTTTGACGGTTTCTACATATATATCTATATTGGGTAGCGTTATTGCTTTGAGTAAATTGCAGAGTTCGTTGTTTTTTTCGGTGGATATGCGTCCTGCTCTTCGATCGGTGACGATGCAGTTGGTGTCTATGGTGCAGAAGTTTCCTCGGGCTGCGACATCTCCTTCACGCAGGTCAAATCCTATCCCGCTGGCGGCAAGGACGCCTCTGCCAACTTTGTATTTGAATGGATCATATCCAAAGATTGCCAGATGCCCTGGACCGCTTCCTGGTGTTAATCCTGATCCGACTGGTTGTTGGAGGCCACAGATTCCTTTTTTTGCTAGAATGTCTAGGTTTGGTGTGTATGCTGCTTCAAGTTCTGTTTTATTATCTGATGGTCGCGGGATTCCTCCTATTCCATCAATTATTAAAAAAACAATTTTTGTTTCTGCTGACTTAGTTAAAGTTTGAAGGATTTCTAAATCCATTATATTCTCCTCATTTTTTGTTGATATAATTTTAATGTTGTTGTATAGATGAACAATTTCTGTGTATTAATAAAGATTATGTTCTAGCGTATTTACAGTAAATTTGAAAAGGCATACTTGTAGTTTGTTTATGATTTGGGACTAATTTGTTTTTTTATAATTGTATTTTCAATGGTTTTTAGGCGTTTTTATTTTGGTTGAAAAAAAGATTGTGTTTTGATGGATATCCACATCAAAAGAGTAGAGAGATATTTTGTATTATTTTTGTGTTTTTTAGTGCTCCATGAGTCCTTCCATATAGACGGGGCGCTTGAAATAGCGTAAATCGATTTGTTCCCAGTCATTTGTATCTGGGCGGTCAGGTTCATTTCTACTGCCATCTGAGTAATCTAGGAGGAGGCCATAGTTTTTACCCCACAGTCGCATGAATCCTGGCCGGTACATCCAGTGATAATTCATACAACTTTGGTAGTTGCGCCAGTAATGAATAGCTTCGTTTGAGGCATTGTCTATGCCCGGGTAATAGTTGAGGCCTAATGTGTGTCCTATTTCGTGCATTAATTGTATGGATTGGACAATGCGTTGTAGTTGTGGTCTTATATTCATTCCTCGGAACCATTTGGTGAGGAATTGTTGCGATGCACCGATGCATATAACATCATACCATCCTTTGTAATCTTGCGGATGGGCCCATCCTGCATCATGGGCCATGACAACATATCTAAAGACCCCTTTTCGGTCATCTGCAAAGTTGTTTTTATAATAGGTCGTGATGATTCCTGAGTCTTGATCGATGTATTCTCCATGATGTGGCAGGAGTTCTCCTCCACCTCCCATTCTTCCATCATCAAAGTGTACTGTTATTTTTGGAGACCATGGTGTGAGATGATAGCTTCGTTGGCTGAATTTATCGGTGACCAGGTGCATTGCCTCTTCCCAGAGGACGTAGTCTGGTCCAAAGGATTTTCCTTTCATGAAGTCGACTTCGATGTAAATTGCTGGTTGGTAGGGGTTTGCTAGGTAGTGGGAAAGTTTGTATTCATCGATGTTTGTGATGCCATCTTTGTCTAAATCGAGGGTAGCATGATCATCCCATGTAAATGGGTCATATCCCCAGTACCATTCCCACCATGTTGGTATGCCATCACCATCATGGTCTCTATCTGAGTCATGGCTCCAGGGGTCTGTTTTTAGTATATTTGTTTCTACCCAGAAGGGTATTCTGTCTCCATCGATATCTGATTGCCGGAGGGTAAACCATATTTCATAATTTTCTCCAAGGTAGCATCCGTATCCGTCTGGGTCTCCGAAGTAGTCATCTCCAGTCCAGCGTCCTGTTCTGAAGCAGTAGGTGATTTTTATTTGTTCAGCAAGGTTTTCTTGTGTTTGTCGTAATCCTAGGAGACCTATTGCGCGTCGTTCGTATATGCTAATAGTGATATCCGCTGTTTCCTGCTCATTTTCTACTCTTCGGAATACCTCCCGGTGTATGTATCCAGAATCCCAAGTCTGGAGGGTATCACTGATATGTTCAAAATCATGGAGTTGTAAGACGTAGTAAAATGTTGGGGGTTTACGCCATGCGAGACCAATCTGTCTCATGACATCTTCGATGCCTCGGGCGCGGATTCGGGATATTTCTAAAAACACTGCCTGATGTTCAATGTTTGGAGGGTTGATAGTGTCGTTGACGGCGAAATCTGTTGATCCCGTTTTTAGTATCTCCTCCCAGGTTTTTGTCATCAATGCAGTATAGTTTTCAGGTCGGGCATCTATTGGTACAGTGTCTATAGGAATTATTTTTTCTTCTGTTATAATGTAATTTACAATTATAATACTAGAGAGTAATAGGACAACAAATAGTATACTCAAAGCTATGACTCTTTTTTGTTTTTGAGGTAGGTACATAAAAGAAATGCCCCCTTTATCGTTATGAACAATATTAGCCGCTTGTATATATATAATTGTCGATAAAAAATGTGAGTGTTGGTGTTTTTCTTTTGAGTTGTAATATTGAATTGATTTATTTTATTAGAAAAAATGATATCAATTTGCGACTGGAAAAACTTAAAGACTAGTTTTTTATATATCATTTAATATTTTAAGAGTGTTTTCATGACTCGGAAATCCTTTAAATGTCCTCACTGCAATATTGTTGCTTCTCATTCTGGAAGTCCCGGGGAGAAGATAATCGTTTCTTGTGCGAATTGTGGTATGAAAGGGATTGTCCAGTTTCCTGCTTCTTCTCAGTCTGAGGAGTTTGCTATTGAAGTGTTTAATTTGAGAAAGACTTATGGCAGTCTTGTTGCCGTGGATGATATTACATTTTCCGTTCGCAGGGGTGTTATTTTTGCTTTCTTAGGTCCAAATGGTGCGGGAAAGACCACAACTGTTGAGATGATTGAGTCAATTCGAAAACCGACGGCTGGAACTATTAAGCTTTCGGGATTGGATATTAAAACTCATTTTAATATGGTGAAGCAACATATTGGTATCCTGCCTCAGGAGTTTTATTCGTTTGAGCGTTTGACTGTTCGTGAGACGCTGGTATATTTTTCTAAGTTGTATACAAAACGTGCTGATATTGATGAGATTATCAAATCAATGGATTTGGATTCGTGTAAGCATATGCTGTATCGTAATCTATCTGGTGGGTTACGGCAGCGGGTTGGTGTTGCTATATCACTGGTAAATGATCCTGATATTATTTTTCTTGATGAGCCGACTACTGGTCTTGACCCTCGGGCTCGTCGTGATGTCTGGGATGTGATTGCAAATCTTCGAGACAAAGGCAAGACTGTGTTTCTGACGACTCATTATATGGAAGAAGCTGAGTATCTTGCTGATGATATCGCTATTATCCACAAAGGTAAGATTATTGCACGGGGCTCATTGGATGAGTTGGTACGATTACATGGACAGGGCAGTATTCTTCATATTCGTGGATGTAAATCTGGTAATGTAAGAAAGATGCTTAAGGATAAAGGATTTACAGTAAAATCTACAGGCAATGGTGACGTTTCCGTAAAGATTGATTATAAGGAGCGAGTGCTTGAAGTGTTGTCTCATTTACGTCATGAGTGTATTGATTATGAGAGTATTGATATTCGTCGTTCCAATTTAGAGGAGGTCTTTTTACAGTTAACAGGTGCTAGACTTTCGGAGGTGAATGAATGAGGTTTTCTGTGATTGCAAGTGATTTTGTTGCAAGTATCAAAACATGGTTGCGTAGTAAAGGGACCTTGTTTTGGACGCTTGCGTTTCCGGTTATGCTTATCTTGATTTTTGGTGCGATTTTTTCTGGTATTGGTGATTCAACATATTCATTATATATTCAAGATTTGGATGATTCTGATATGTCAGCTAGTTTAATTGATACTCTTGAGGAAACTGGTGTTATTAAACTTACGACGATTGATTACGATGGCGATATTATGGAATATATTGATGATAATAACATCGATCGTCTTATTGTAATCCCCAAGGGATATCAGCAGCGTATTCAGCAGTCGTTTGCTGATGAGAATGTTAGTGTTGATTTGTTGTTTTATATTAATCCTGCAGAGCAGACATCAAATCAGATTGTGATGAGTATTGTATCTGGTATTATTCAATCCATGAATATGGAGTTTACCGGTGGTCGTAATGTTGTTGTAGTTGATCATATTAGTACAATTTCTGATGATTTAGGGTTTTTTGATTTTTTTCTCCCTGGCATTATTGGATTGACCATCATGCAGTCTTGTGTGTATGGGAGTATTGAGCGTAATACAAAGTTTAGGAAGAATGGTATTTTGCGTAAGTTGTTAACCACACCTATCACAAGATCTGAGTGGATTTTATCTAAGATGCTGTTTATGTTGTTTCTTTCTTTTGTGTCCACGTTTTTAATTATCGGTGTAGGTTTGCTGATATATAATATCACGATTTCTTTTACCATCTATGCTTTTGTTATTATTATTGCCACAAGTTTTTTGTTTTCTGGTCTTGGTATGCTTATTGGTCGATTTGTGAAAGATGAAGAAACTGCTGATACCGCAGGTGGTGCCATCACGTTTCCGATGATGTTTCTTGCTGGTACGTTTTATTCCCTTGAGATGATGCCAGATTTTTTACAGATGATTGCTCGTTTTATGCCATTGTATTATGTAAACGAGGGATTACGTAATGCAATGACATATATGAATCAATCTGAGGCATTGTTTCATATGGTTGTTGTAATTGTGTTTGCTCTTGTGTTTTTTATTGCTGGTGTGGCTCTGACAAAATGGGATGAGGACTAACATACCATATGCTTTGTTTAATTTTTGTTATTTTTTCTTTTTGAGCAATTTATTGAATTCTCATGTATTAATTATTAATATAAGTAATACGAGATAATTGTGCTACAAATCTTGTTATGAAATTCATATAAAAAAATTTCTAATACTAAAATACTAAAATTGAGGGGGAAACGTTTTAAAATAGAATAAATAACGTTTTTTTCTCGGCTAAAACATTATTTTTTCCAAAGCGTGTGTTTTTGTGGGGATTTTTTACAAAAAAGGAAAAAAAGATGTAACCAAGGAGTAATTTTTATAGATAACTTTAAATAATGGTTAGTCATAAGCGCTGTAGACTGTCTCGATAGTTATTATCGCCATAGTTAAATAAATAATGGTGAAATAGGGAGTAAAAAAACTAACTCATATATTAGGTATTATGGGGGAAAGTTTATGCAAAAAAATGAAATAATAAGAAAAGAAAATTTTATAAAAAAATTAAACGCCAGTGTTGTAGCAATTATTATGATATTAACAACCTTAACAACAATGATAGGGTTCTTTGCAGTACCAGCTGCCGCTGATGAAACAATTCAACTCTGGCAATGGGCTGTTAATCCAACAGGGCCAAGTACGATGGATAAAGGAAAACGTGTGGCAGTAGACACGAATGGAAATGTCTATGTTACTGGATCTATAACCCATTCGGCAACGTTTGGATCAACAACACTGACGAGCTATGGTACCGATGATATACTTATTGCAAAACTAGATGCTGAGGGTACCTGGTTATGGGCACAGCATGCTGGTGGAATGAGCCATGACTGCGGAAATGATGTTGTAGTAGATGCTGACGGAAACGTGTACATCACTGGGTATTTTAGTGACACCGCAACCTTTGGAGATACAACGCTGACTGCTAATGCAAGTGATCTGTTTGTCGCAAAGCTTTCAACTAATGGCGTCTGGCAATGGGCCGAGAGTGCAACCACCATCGGAGATTTTATATTTGATGGAAATGGAATTGCCGTTGATAACGACGGTTCAGCAGTTGTCACCGGTTTTTTCTTAGGAACCGTTCTTTTCGGAGACACAGATATTGAACTGACCAGTAATGGAGACTGGGATATCTTTGTTGCTAAAATCTCAGCGGATGGAGTCTGGCAGTGGGCAGAAAATGCTGGAGGAAGTGGTAGGGATGTTGGTAGTGATATTGTTCTGGATGGCTTTGGAAATGCATACGTCATCGGACATTTTTTTCAAACTTCCTTGTTTGGCGACTATGAGTTGACTAGTGAGGGATACAGTGATGTGTTTGTCGCAAAGATTGATTCAACTGGTGTCTGGCAGTGGGCAGAACGTGCCGGCGGAACCAGCTGGGATTATGGATATGGAATTGCAGGGGATGCCAGCGGAAACACGTATATTACTGGAGAGTTCCAAGAAACTGCTTCGTTTGGAAGCACCGTACTGACCAGTGCAGAAGATATGGATGTGTTTGTCGCAAAACTTTCAAATGATGGAATCTGGCAATGGGCTGAGAGGGCAGGCGGAACTGATTCTGATAGTGGACATGATGTGGCATTGGATGCTGATGGAGATGTCTATATCACGGGACGGTTCGTATCTACCGATGCAGAGTTTGGAGTAACAACACTCAGCAGTGAAGGTGGCGCTGATCTGTTTGTCGCAAAACTTTCAAATGAAGGAGTCTGGCAATGGGCTGAACAAGCCGGTGGACCAGAATATTATGATCACGGCTACGGCATCGCTGTTGACCACAATGGTGGAATCTACATAACAGGAATATTTCTAGATTCAATCACCTTTGGGGACATCACGCTAACTGGTTCTCATAATGATCTGTTTTTAGCAAAACTCAAACAAGAACACATACCCCTTGAACTTAGTTATGCCACATTTACCAATCCGTGTGTTGCACCAAACTGGTATAACCAAGGTGTTAAAGATTATGCAATAATGGAAGTAGGCTGGACTTCAGCACACCCAGTGTTTGTAAATATAACAGTTCACGGAATTGGTACTTTTTCAGATGATGAACCAAACGATAATATTTCAATTTTTCAAATTCCAATAACAGGAATTCCCGATGGAAACTATAATATATCATACAAAATAACAGATAGCTTTGGTAACATATCTACAACAGTAAACGGTACAAACCATGAACCACTACGTCTTGACAACACAAAGTCCACTGTTGAAGTAATTTATGGAGAACCAAACATAGCTTTTAATGGCTTTATAATGATTGGTGCTGGAACACCTGTGACACTTAGGGCAACTGATCCAGGTTATCCTGAAACTGGTATTGGGGTATGCACTCTATGGGTTAGTGCTGAAGGCCCTACAAACCTTTATCCCATACAAGATGGTGATCCTGAAGATGAATCAAATGAACCAGGAGTGGTCCAAGTGAGTTTCACCTTCGATGAAGATTGTTGGCATGAAATAGATTATCGTGCAATGGATTGCCTGGGCAATTATTATCCTTCTGAAACTGGTTTTATGGGCGAGGATTTTTATGTTGATGCAACACCCCCTACAACAAACACTGAGATAGTAGGACCAAATTTTCCAATTGCAGGAACTTCTTATTCATGGTTTGGTCCCTGTACAACTAAATGGTTAAATGTTACAGACGATGGATGTCAAGGTGGAGCAGGGGTAAAAGAATTACGTATTAATGTTTATAAGAGTAGTTCAGGCCCACAAGGTCCATGGGAAACTGTGGCCAATTACATAATTCCTGATGGTGGCTTCGATGGAGATTTTCATGATGTATCTGGAGTAGAAGGTGTCATTTCTGTACCATTTCATTTTGATGAAGACTGCTGGCATTTAATTGAGCACTATGGTGTTGATTATGTTGGAAATGAAGAAGCTATTTCAACGCAAACCGGGACTAAACAAGTTCATAGAATTGATGCTACAGCCCCAGAGAGCAGTTTAGAAATTGATACCTGTTGGTTTGAAGGAGATCTTGGGATATATGTATCTTTAAATGCTATTATTGAGATGATAATAGATAATGTTGGGGTTGAACCCTGTATTTATCCTGAGGTAATGGGCTTTTTCAGAGTATATGTTGAAGCTGAAGATCAATGGTATCCAGATGAAAATGGTGAAGGAAGTTATTATAATTATAATATTGATGATGTAGATTTTTGGAAAGATACCTATTGGTACAAATATAATGTAGAAGAAAAATTCAAATTCACAGAAGAATGCAATCATACTTTTGAATTCTTTTCAAAAGATCCGTTATGCAATACTGAAGATACTCATATAATCGATTTCTTTGTTGATGTAACTGCTCCTGAAACATGGCTTTATGTCAGCGGCCATGGATACTATCAAAAAAATAATATTGATTATCTCAGAGCAGGTAAACACTTCTCATTAAATGCATCAGATGAGACAGATGGTTGTGTATCTGGTATTGAAAGCATATTCTTCAGATACGAATGGAATGATACTTTCTATCCGGAACAGATTGGCGATG
>JAWOGM010000010.1:0-3516 GCA_046496795.1 Thermoplasmatota archaeon | reverse complement strand
TTTTTTTCATTTGTAACCTCTGATTTTGCCCCCTATATCTTTTTATTTTTAGTATATCTAAAGATCATTAGACATTATATGTCAATAAAAATATTATCATTTTTATGATATTTAAATATTTTGTTTTCTAAATTTTTCTTTGTTATCTCTAAATTACTTTCTCCTAAAAAGCGATGATTGTAATTTAGAATGGCTTTTTTCAAATTTAGGTTGGGAAATCTAATGGTTTTCCTCCGATTAAATTAAAGCCGGATAATCTCAGTAGGTTACATTTTTACTTAGAATTTAGCACTTAAAATTATTCTGCAAGGTAAATAATATCCTTTTGATGATTTTTTGATATTATCTTAGCAGATCCCACACCAAATTTTTTATCCAATTAAGGATATTAAAATAATTTGGGAGTTAAGAGGAAAATTGATACCTCACTTACCGTAGGACATGACGCAAGGTCTTACAATAACAGTTACCTCATTTTTTTCCGCTAATTGTTAAACATCCAATATGCACGATGGCGGCATCTTCCATGCTTCAAAAAATGAAGATAACAATCGTCGGATAAATCGTTTAAACTGCCGGATATGCGCCCGTCTCAGATAGCGAGAAATACTTCTAAGACCCTCAAGAAAAAGACCAACCATTCTTATTTTCCCTTTTAGTGGTTTACTGATATCCTCACCCGCCAGCTCCTTTCGATCTCCTTCAAGCATACAAAAAACATATGCAAACGCAACAGGGATCAACATGGCTTCAATTCGTTTCGGATCAGTCACCTTGGTTTTTTCCAGATCAAACGCATTTGATTTGTAATCCTTATGCATACATTCAATACCAAACCGTTTCCCATAAACATTATCACATAACCATGGTTTACCATATGTTGTCGCCACAACCAACGGTTCATCATATCCTTTTTTCCAAGTCAATAACACATTCATCTTAAAACAACTATCACGAGTTACCTGTTGATCACGAAGAACCCTCCGCTTTCCTTTCCTCATCTTTTGGATCAATGAAGCAATCTTCACCTCGGGTTTATTCTCACTTTTTAGATACATACTTGCTTTCATTCGAAGCGTTGAACCCACATCAAATGTTTCCTTCAACCATCCAGCTAACTTCGGACTGGCAAACTCACGATCCGCAACAACATGAATTGGTTTACCAGAAAGCCAATCCATGATCTGTAAACCCGTTATAACCGGGGTTAACACTTGTTTCCAATGATTTAACGCACTATTCCCTCTGCGTCCAAAAACCATCCAAAACAACGGAAGAGCACGACCTTTATAACACACAGACACAGAAAGAATATTGATCCACTTCCCCCGTTTCTTCCAATCAGTACGATCCATTGATAACACAATTTCAGAAAGATGTTCAAGAAGCGGACGCATCAGATAGATCAAAGGAACCACAAAAAGATCTGGTTTCATCTGTTTATTGGATAAAAAACGACGAATCCGTTGAACAACAGCATTCTTACTTGCAGCATTTATGGCTAACTCTTCAGCTAATTTGCACAAATGAGCCTTATTATTCTCCAAAAGACAAGTGATCAATTCAACAAGAGTTCTTTTCAATTGTTTCCTCAGCTTCAAATTTATAACATTAAAAAAGTTATAAATAACACCCTCCATATACTCATATCCGTTAATTTTGCATCCCTATTAGGAAACTAATGGGGATGTAATTAAAAAATGTAACCTACTGAGGCCGGATAATTATAGATAATTCTTTGAAATCTATGCGAATCAAAGTTATGACTATGAATATCTTGGAGATATCCATTCCCAAGCAATCATTGATTACCTCAATATCGTTGGTGGGGTCAACAAAATCCCAAGCATGCCCTACGAACGAAATATTGATAGGAAAACAATTGAAGGATGGGTACTCTTAGGTGATCCTACATTACGAGTAGGCGGAATATGATTCCGTCTGACTCCTTATTTTTTATCAATGAGGTACTGAAAATACTGGTAGTTGTTAAGCGTAGATAGTTTTCTAGAAAAAAAACTAGAACATCGGAATGGGCAGGTAACTTTTTTTAGTATTTGATTCAACAGTATTGAACGTCATTATACTAAACATCAGGTGACGAGTCGAATAAATACCATAGTGAACTATGCAACGCTATGATCGAAATAATGAATCCTTCAGTATCTTTACATTCACTGCTTTTGGTCCTTTTTCTGTTTGTTCTATCTGGTATTCAACTTCATCTCCAGGATCAAGCAAGGTTAAAAACTGTTGATCTTTTTCATAAACAAAAACCTCTTCTTTATTCTCACCTACTATTATTCCATATCCTTTTTTATAGTCATAGGACACAACAGTTCCTTTCATAGATCATTCACCCCTTTTTACTCTTAAAATCTTGTACCCGTTAATGTTTTCGTATCAATCACACCGTTAATATATCGTATATTATGAATAATAATATTTCCAATTTCATCGAAATCATCTGCTTGTATTTTTGCTATGATGTCATATTCTCCAAAAAGTGAATGTAATTCAGTAACTCCATGAACTTGGGAAACAGCATTGTATACTTCAAGTTCTTTTCCTGGTGTGGTACAGATCAAGATAAAACTTATTGCCATAAATAGTCAACCTCTCAATGAAACTGAAATCATCTGTTCACGTAACACATCCAACTTCCTTTAATATCGTATACGTCATTCAAGTATATAACTCTCTCGAAGAAAAGTATTTGAATGGATAGGATATATAAGAAAATATATTTTTTGAAGATATGAAAAAGAGGTATTGTTTTTTTAAGTTTGAACACTATCACAATTCAAATTCTTTTGCAAAGGATCAAGGATAGTATTAAGAAAATATTATTGAAAAATTATTATATAATAATATTTTTTAATTTAGTATATCGAGTTTACCATATGTTTATAATAGTTAAAATGAACAAATTAGATATTATATTTATAATATGACTTCATTAATAATAATTGAAAAAAGATTGGGCTATTATCTTATCATGGGGGGATAAAAAAAATCGTACCGCTACGTTACAATACTCCCAAATGACCAGTAGGTATTATTCTTACAGAGTGATATACCTATTGGTGAGTATTATGAAACATGGATGGCATTTGGAATATGTATAGTAATGAGAATGACCTATCAGGCAAATGGGAGTTTGGTAATAAGTATCTTACCTGTCATTGGATTAAACACTATTGCCTTGTCAGATAACAAGATGCAAAAAATTCAAGAACGAAATTCTACCATTGCACGGCAGGAATCCATTCCCAAGCAATCATTGATTACCTCAATATCGTTGGTGGGGTCAACAAAATCCCAAGCATGCCCTACGAACGAAATATTGATAGGAAAACAATTGAAGGATGGGTACTCTTAGGCGATCCTACATTACGAGTAGGCGGAATATGATTCCGTCTAAGTCCTTATTTTTTTCTTTATCGCTGAGGAAGTGATATTGGCCTCTTACAAAAAATTTTTTTATACTCCTAGAAAAAAAATGATACCAAAGTA
>JAWOGM010000009.1:0-9180 GCA_046496795.1 Thermoplasmatota archaeon | reverse complement strand
GATTACCAGTACCACCGATATCTGTTGCTGATGTTTGAATATCTTCTACAACTAAAGGGTGTAATGAATGAGTTGCATTTACTTCTATTGATGCTTGTATTTTAAAATTGTTCCATCTTATATTTGGATCAGCACTGGCGATTCTAACTCTGCTGTTTGTATTATCTGGTGTTAATGAAACCGTCGGTGTTTTCTCCTGTCCACCACCAATCATTCCACTTACATATACATACACGGTTGCTGCAATTGCCACTGTTATTGCAACCATAAGAATAACTCCTATGACTGCGGATACTGCTTCATCTTCTTCTAAAATATATTTTTTATTCGCTTTCATATATCCCATTCTCTCCTAGCTAATTTATCCATTAGCTTTTTTAGTCAATAATAACAGACCCGATATAAATACTTTTTGAAATAAGCGTGAGAATGATAAACAAACCACAATTTTATTTATCTCCTCACCACCCGGATCTGGTATTATTTCCATCAACAATATTCTCTTACTTCACCTATAAATACATTACCGGGGAGTTGTCGTTTTTGGAAAAATACCATACTACCAAACAAATAAAAAATTATCATTATTAGTACATAAGAACAATCAAAAAAATATTACTATACCATAACGAGGGATTGAGTCATAATTCATCCCTTTATAAAAATTCGCCAAAGCTGAGATTGTTGATCATTGTAATATTATGTAATAGAAATTATTTATGAATAATCCCCCCACTCTTTTTCCGAAACTCCCAAAACCTTGAGATAACAACAGTTATAACAATACAGAGAAGTAATAAAAAAATAGGGGTAAAAAACAGTGATAACAATTGATAGTTTACCAGAAAGAGTATGCCAAATGAAAAAATCATTAACCCTGAAAAGAGCTTTAACTGCTGACCTTGAAACTCTGAAAGCTTCCAACGCCCAAGGCTCACCACAAAGATACAGACAATAGCAATCAACGGGATCACATAGACAATATTGTATAGTAAAATGTATAGATAATACTGAGACATTGGGAGATTATGCATGGCAAGAATACTAGTAAAAACCAAGGGGAAGCCAAGGGTGCAGAGAAGTTCATAAAAATTAACGGTCACGGCAAGAAATACTGCCCCACTCAGAACAGCAGATAATTTGGTCGTGTGCACCAGGGAACGCATCCTTTGAAATATTTTAGGACGCGCCTGTTCAGAAATACTAAGACTTGGTCCTTTTTTTGGTGTAAAAAAATCTTTAATGTTGAGAATTCCAAAAATAATAGCAATACTTCCTGCACCAAGTGAGATGATCTGCATGGATGCGGCAGTAACTATAAGGGTATGGATGAGAAGAAACATAAATAAAAAATAAAAAAACCCAGAGAAAAACACAAAAATACCACCAACCAGTGCCATTCTTCTGCGTGAGCGCATATATAACAATAGATTTAACAGAAAAATGAGAATAAAAAATGAACAGGGGTTGATGCTATCAAGGCCGCCGAGTATCACTGTTAATACAGGTAGAGAAAACGATGTCATATTCACCCGACCAAAAAACGGGATATCAACAGCTAACGGATCATAGGGCTCATCAACAGGTAGATTTGCCAGATACATATCAAGAATTCGTATCATGTTTTCATTGGTGATATCATTTTTTCGAACTATCGTTTCATTGATAGTGGTACTACTGATGATGGCGACAGGAAAACTCAACCGACGAGAAATCATCTCATCATAATTTGTTCGATTAGTACTTGTTTCTTTAAAATCAAAGACAAGTTGACCAGTTGAGATTTCCTCTGCGTATATCACAACAATATCATCGATTACATCATGAGCAGGTTTACAAGAACCACAGGACTGGGAATAAAAAAACTCAACACGAACAAACTGATCTGCACTCACCGATGAAACAAATGAAATAAAGAATACTATAAATAATATTACCAGAGGAAGACTTGTTTTTTTCATAGATGCCTGGCTCCCATAATTAGTTTTTTTTATTATTAATGTTTTTATCCATATCCTAATAAATAATTTTTTATCTAATTTCTTGATTTAACCTATGGTTTTTTAGAAACTTTTTATTCTTGCATAATATCGATCATCTATTTTAGCATGTCCTTTGTTTTGCTCAATTATCAAATATTTTATTTAATTATGTCTATTTCACAAATACCGCATTCTATACTAATTATTATTAGAATTATTAGAAAGAAAACCGAAAAACATAGAATACAAAACCTCTTATCATGCTACATTTGTATGATGATACATTATCAATGTGACAGATGAGAGGCATAAAGTATTTAACTATAAAAAATATGAATGTAATGCTAGGAGTAGGTTGCGTATGGGATTGCGTTCATCAAATTCTGCAGTAAATGAGATTCTTTCAACAATACTAATTCTTGCTATTGCTATTGGTTTTTTTGGTTCTACATCATTTTTTGTGGTGAACTCGGTATACTCATCATATGATGATGCACAACCCCATGTTACTATAGTAGGATTTATTGTCAATAATACCATCTATCTAGAGCATCGTGGTGGTCAAGGTTTAAATGTTGACCAAATCGAGGTAGTATTTACTGCTGATGCTGACATTGTCAAAGGAAAAATTAAAGACTATA
Source organism: Thermoplasmatota archaeon (assembly GCA_046496795.1). Taxonomy (GTDB): domain Archaea; phylum Thermoplasmatota; class E2; order DHVEG-1; family DHVEG-1; genus JAUWYM01. Next base: position 6,557 of record JAWOGM010000009.1, on the reverse strand, counting down.
TGGGTGGGACTCCTCCTGAACTATGGACTCTTGGCCAAGAAGTTTTTCATAGTTTTGATAATTTAGATAGTAAACGAGTTGAAGCATTGGTTGTTGACACCATAAGCGGTGCAGTATTATTTGATGGTGTTATACGCACTGGTTTTGAAGGGGCAGAACCACAAATTGAGACACTACCTGCTACTAATGTAACCGGAACATCTGTTCAATTACATATGAATTATACTCTTTATTCTTCAGCAATATATAACTATGTTTGGTTTCAATACCGTAAACAAGGTGATATAGATTGGATAAATACAACTTCCACTTTTGTTAGCTTTGCAACCTCCGACATTTATTCAATAACTGTCGAAAATCTAGAGATATCTAGTAACACCTATGACTATCGTGCATGTATTAGCTTTTATCATTTTGAATCTGCAGATCAAACCAGATATGGAGATATCCATACCTTTGGATAAAGCAATATTTGAAATTGGTTTACCATACTTCAATGACATTTGAATTGTAAATATTTAAATACATCTACTGAATATAGAATACTAGGTAGAGGATGCCACTCTAAGAGATATACTATGTGATGGGATAGGGTACGCATTAGTGTATAGCTGAGTGGTGAAAAGAAAAAATTGGTTAAAAGGATGGGATTGTACAATGGTTAATGGAAAACAAAAAATAAATAGAAAAAGAGTATCTCCTATTTTTCATAGAAATGGTTTTTCCAGATTTTTCAACTCAGATGGTGTTTCTGAAGTTATTGGTGTTATACTCATTTTAGCTATTGTTATGGGAGTGATGACAGGAGTTTATCTCTTGGTGTTTGATACATTAAACTCCGATGTTAATCGAGCACCATCTGTAGAGATTGGTATATCGGTAAATGAAGCTGGCAATGAAATTATTTTTGAGCATCGCGGTGGGCCATCGTTATCAAAAGATCTTGATATAACTATTAATATTGGTGGTGACCGAATATATAACATAGAACCGGGTACTACTAATTTACCGTTGGGGACTGAAATTTGGAGTTTTGGGGATCGCATGGTCTATGCTGTTGATCCTGAAATAACAAGTGTTAGAGGATTATATGTACACGTGCTAATTGTAGATCGTAACACCGGTGCAGTGTTAGTTGATTCTATAGTCCAAGATGGAGATAAACTACTCTATCCCTTTGCATCGTTTAGTCATTCTGTCCCGCTATATAACGATGTAACCTTGTATTTGGATTGGGCGACAAGAGATTATGACAGCCCAGTATCGTTTTATTTTATTGTTCGGGAGAAACCACCTTCTAATCTGTTCCAAGTTGATTTCCTTGAACCAGATACTGTTACTAGACATGAGGTAACTGGTAGCGGTCAAAGTGGAACAGCTAGCTTTGGTATAAAAGATCTTGACCCCGAAACCATATATGAATGTGTCGCTGTTGCAAATTTTACTATTGGTGCTAATATTGTTGTTAGAAGAAGTGCAATATATGAGTTTCGAACATTTGGATATATTTTAGGCAACTGGCGTTTTCCTGCCGCAGGAAATGGATCATTTAGCAGAGATGTCTCAGGATATAATAACCATGGTGTTTTTAATTATGTAGGCGCCTTTACCAGAGTAACCCCTGGAGTCTCTGAACCAGTTGGACAGGGCGACGCAGCGATGTTTTACGGTATAGATAATTATATGAACGTTGCCGATTCAGCTTCATTAAAAGAACCAAAAGAAAATGTAACTATTGAGGCATGGGTTCAGAAAAAAGTAGATGACACCTATACCTCTTTTGACCAACCAGTTATCTCTTCGGCAATGAGCTTTGATAAAGCTGATTTTCCTATGTCAGAGATTCCAAGATTTAATGAAGATGATGAAAGTAACGATATTGATTTTATTCAAGTCCATGAAAAATATTATGCAAAAGTGTTTCGCGATGTAAACAATCATGGCTGGGTTGTGACCGTAGAAATTGATGATACAGGGATTATTACCTACCGCGATAAACATAGGTTTCGAAACGATATCACCTTTAATCCACGTATCGCTCATGTATATGATAAGGCAGATTATAAGGTATTTGCCGTAGTATATACAACGACCACAAGTAACAGAGGAGGCCAGATCCAAACACTAGCAATTAATAATGATGGCATGATTAAAACTACGGGTTTTACCCCTAGTATAAGGGAACTTGAAAATACTGCAACATATTTCAATGAACCTGATATAATAACAATCAGACAAGGAGTATTCTGGTATTCTGTCATTGCTGTCGTTTATGGCACTAATCAAGGCGGACCAACAAATAGCGCATATAAACAAAAAATTGTTACATTAAATATAGTGCTTGATAATACTATTACGTTACCTAGCTCACCACAAAATTCTCAAATTTTCTGCTATATGAACCCAAATAATTATGGAACAAATCTTGGATCGGGTTCCACTATTTTCTGGGTTTATGATGACGTGTACGCTGTTATGTACTCAGATGCAGAAACTCCCAATCGACCAGGAGGTAGAATAACAACATTTACTATTAATGAGTTCACTGGACGTATAGAGAAATTGCAAACAGGAACTTCAGATTCCGTCTATATATTAGGGAGTTGTTTTAATACGCAGGTCATTCGATTACATGCTGATGGAGGTAATTCTCGAGTCTATTTTTCTGCAATTTATCAATTCTATTACGACGGAGAAGGCCAAAATCTCATGCATTTATATGCTCTCCCCTTTTATATCAAATTTGATGGAGAATTTAAGAAGGAGTTCGTACTGGAAACCAATGAACTAAATTTAAGAACTATCAGCTCCCCTACATTTCGTTGGTATGCAAAAGTTGCTGAGCTTTATAGAGGCACTGACGAGATACGACTTGTTGTTGTTTATTCTGATCCTGATTTTAGGGGTCTTATGGCGACCCTAAAGATATCATTAATAGATTATACGATTTCGATAATAAATTCTGAAACTCGTTTTAGCCATGGAAGCCAAAACCCAACAATTATTCCTGTAAACAATAGCGCTGTAATAACCGCTGCTGATGGCATAACACTTTTTGCTGTAGCCCACCGAGCTCGATGGGATAGGAGAGGTGAAATAAAAACAATTTATGTAAGCAACGATGGGACTTTGCCAAATACCTATGATAATAATATCATGATACATAGCTACAAATTGTATCTTGGGCCACCGGTTGGGCTTTATACTGATATGATACATGTAACTGGAGATTATTATGCCCTTGCCTACCGAGACATGGATGTTGAAGGCATTATCAGAGTCATTGAGATAGATGACGACGGCGCATTTATTGAATCAGATGTAAACAATTATATATTTGCAGGTCGAGCTGATTATCCACGGCTCATTAAAATATCTGAAGATAGTCAGTATTCCTACGTTGCTATAGTATATAACGGTAATCAAAGTTTTATGACTATTACAACCATAAAAATAAATAAAAACAATGGGGAAATAACACACATTGATGATTTCTTATCCTCACATAGAATTTTAACGGGCTTTCAAAGTGGTGATGGATCAACTACTCATAGATCTGAAATAGATATCATCCATGTTCGGGATGTACTTAATTCTCATCAGACATTTGCTATTGTTTGTATTCACAACAATTATTATGCATATCTTCATGTTGTTAATATTACAAATACCGGCAGTATAGTATCCTATCATACCTCACAGCAGATTCACAGCTCTACTCACCCGCCTCACATGACCCCTTCGATTGCTCATATCCGTGATGATTTTTTCGCTATAGCCTATACCACTAGAACTAGAAGTTGGGGGCATTCTCTGTATGTTGCACCTATTGAGATTAATGAAAATGGGAACATACTAAAAAAGACTACGAGAACTATCTATACGCATGGGAGTGCTTATCACGGAGCGTATTTTCCAAGTCTAATCAGCGTTGAGGGAAAATATATCGCCATTGCAGCAACCGTCAATGAATATTATAATTCAGGCAGACCTAGATATGGAATGATTTGGACATATACAGTTGAAGCTGATGGCAACATTGGAGGATCGGCAACAGATACACTTAGGTTTAACTCAAGAAACAATGGGCAACATCAAGCTGTTTACAATCACCTCAACGCATACATTCGTGCACAAAAACTATTACACCTACAAAATGATATATATCTCATCACCCACCGGGGAGGTATTGGGGCCACAGAATCCCACCATGCTCATCTCCAACTCATACGAATAAACAGCACAACCGGAAGAATCAAAGATGATCGTATAACAGATAGACAATTCGAAAACGAGTTTATTCGATATGTCTACTCAAATCCTATTAAAATAACACAAGACAATGATAAATTTATTCTTACTCTTGCATATACCAACCGACATCAGAATGGCCTCAGTGCCGTTTTTGTAACAGTAAAAAATATACGAATTGATATCACTGATAATCCACTTCAACCCCTCGTAGCCAAAGGAGGATTACAAAGCAATAATGGCTATGGTCTATTTATTAATGAAACAAGAATTGTGGGGAAAATAAATGATCAACACCTCACTGTTTACACTGCTGATTTACTTGATGGTCAATGGAACTATATTGTGTTAACAAAAATAAATGACAATATCAAACTCTATATCAATGCCGTATTAAAAGATCAACTGTTTTATCCTTCTGAGATTACCCCAAATTCCAATAGCCTCCTCTTTGCTCAGTATTTCCCTGTACTACTTGATGAAGTCACAATCCGGGTAAAACCCATGACGCAAGAACAAATCTCGGAGCAATATGCTCTCTTATAACCTTTATACTGAAGGTGAATGATATGAAACATCTCCAAAAAACTATTAAAAAATTAAAACAAAAAGACGATGGTATAGCAGGCATCGTTGTCGCAGTCCTGCTCATCGCACTCATTATATCAGTCGTTGCAATAATACAAACTGTTTTTGTTCCACAATGGATGGAACAAAAAGAAGCAGAACACCTGCAAAATGTTTTTAACCAATTCAATATGATGAAATATGCCATAGACACTCAAGCACTTACACAAAACCCCAGTCTGGCAATAAGTACTTCTATAACACTAGGAAATAAAGAATTACCCATCTTAAGTTCTGTACGATCATATGGATACTTAGCAGTCAATGAGACAAAAACAGAATTAAAAGTTAGAGAACACGGGGACACAACATACAAAATTTCACAGAATTATGGAATCGTGCAGTACTCATCAAGTAATGCATACTTTCTAGATAAAACATATATCTATGAAGCAGGCGCAATAATCGTTAGCCAATACGATGGAAATGTCATGGCTATCACCCCAAACTTTGATGTATATTATGATTCAAATGCAAAAATAGTGACGATTAATTTTAGCCTTATCAACACCAAAGGTGTTGGGGACCGTCAAAGCATAGGAGGATATGGCACATATCCAATACGAGCACAATTTCAAACCAAGGAAACAGAGATAACCTCAAATGTTGAAAGCATTCAGATTACAACTGATTATAAACGATCTTGGGAAATGTTTCTTAAAAGAGAATTTTCTCGTCAAAACATTCCCTATGAAGGAACTGATGCAATCTGCAGTATTTCTCAGACACCCGACGGGGTACTTATAGAATTTTATGAAGCTGAATGTAGCGCAGATTTTGAGTTTACAGTGTATCACATAATAGTTCAAATCTCACCAGGCTGGATAGAATAAAAAAATTTAGAAAAAACATTATAGAAACCTTTAAAATAAAACATAAGCATTCGTAAATCTTGAATATTACAAATTTGGATGCAACACCAAAAAAATATTTAAATAGAGATATAAAAAAATGTGTAGGATGGGAAAAATATGCCACTCAAAAACAAAAATAAAATGTTGAGAAACATCCTTTTTTTACTTGCAACAACAACAGTTCTTCCAAAAAAACCAGACACAGAAAAAAAAGGAAATAACTTAGATTTACACCTTGATATCGTCAGTAAAATCGACACAATTCTCAATACTCAAAATCCACCAAGCCCACCACCCACACCACCAATAGAACCACGAACACCATTACATAAATTACCAACTCTCACTGAACTAGAATTCCAGACAACTCAACCTGACTTATCGACAGTACCTGAAGAATTCAAAAATGAGGATGGAACTTTTTCAACACCAAGCTTCACTTTTATCAAAAAACTTCCTGAATCTGCTGATTCAATCTTTATAGACAAACCGACAAATCCACATGTAGAAATCATTGATTTATCAACTCTTTCCAAACAAGCAAGTGAAATGAAACAACCAACAATACAAAATTCTATACTCAAAAAACAGAAGGATTCAAAACAACATACCAATAATCAAAGCTCTTCTGCAATACAAAAAGAAAAAGAAAAAAACAATATCTATTATAAAAAAAGTAAGCATTTCAATGAAAACGATAATTATAGAGATGATCAAAAACAAAGCTATATACCTGCTGTTTTCGGAAAAGATAAAGAAACACAAAAAATAAAACTAGAAGATAACCAAGAACAAGGAAAAGAGCAAAAACAACAAGAACAACAA
>JAWOGM010000026.1:0-4836 GCA_046496795.1 Thermoplasmatota archaeon | reverse complement strand
CTTCTTTTTCTTTAGCCTTTTCTTCTAGATTATGTTTTTCTTTAACAGTCCATCCTCTGAGATCATGCATTCTACGTTTTAATGTTCTAATTTTTTCCTCAATTTTTCTTTTGTCAATGTTATATTTTGCTTTAGTGATTTTTTTTGTATCATATTTTTCTTTAAGGAGTGAAACTCGTTTTTCTTCTTTTTCTATTTTTTTTTCTATTTTTTTAATGTTTTTTTCTAATCGCTCTATAAATCCCATAATTCCTTCTCCTTGATCATATTTTGCTTCTTCTAAGGGTATTATTGTTCTTCCCTAAATATTTGGCGAAAGTTTTTTTGATGTTTTTCTTTATGGTAGTAGTAATATTCTATTTCTAGTAAAGTTTTATTCATTAATAAAATTTGCATTAATTGAAACAGAGAAAAAATTCCAATTATAAAAAAATTATTTTATTTTGGTGAGAACCAAAAATTCTTTAATTATTTTCATTTTTGTTTAATCCAGCTGTAGTGACGTATTTTACTTGTCTCTCCAAAACCACAGGCAGAACACCGTTTTTTTTGAGCATGAAATGAATGTCTTCCACATCGTCTGCAAGCAATGTGAGATTTTTTTCCCCCTGATTTCGAGGTTGTTCCTTTTGTCATTTAATCCAACTCCGTTATATTAAGGTGATATATAAATAATGTTATCTCCACGAACAATTATTCGATCATGTTTTTTTGCTTGTTCTGTTTGTATTGTTTCATCTGCATTTTTTAATACCAGATTCATATGGGGGACATCATAGCCATCTAAAATCCCATTGTATTCAACACCGTTTCTTAATTCAACTAACACTCGATTGTTAAGACTTGCATGCAGTAGTTTTAATGGCTTTTCCATGTTTATACCTTGGAGAGGGGAAATATCAATATTGTTTATAAGAGTTTGGTCTTATGTTTGTTTGTTGGTAAATGTTAAAAATATTATTCTTTATTACGGCAGATATGGCTGTTAAAATAAAAAATAGGCATCGATTGAAAAACAAAGAGATTAAAGATATTATGATGCAATTAAAAAAAAGATATAGCTCTTCTTTTATTTATGAGAATTCATCTGTGGAAATGGGTTTTCTTGAGGAGTTTAAAATTATCATTATTGACGGTGAGATTATTTTTTTTATCATTGAAGACTCTATTATTTTTACCTTGAATGGTTTGTATAAATATAAACCAGAAAAATATCGTGTTGTTGTTGATATGGGTGCTGTTAGTTTTGTAACAAAAGGCGCAGATATCATGGCACCTGGTATAGTATCTGCAGACCATTCTATTGTCAAAGATGATTATGTGTGGGTATGTGATGAAAAAAATTTCAAACCAATTGCTGTAGGTAAAGCGTTAATGAGTGGAGAGGAAATGAAGCATTCTCAAGTTGGTAAAGCAATACAAAATCTCCATTTTGTCGGTGACCGATTATGGATATTATCCCATGAATAACAAAAATAACCTATCTGTTGATATAAAATTTAATGATTGTTGGTAATTTTTTAAGGTGGTGAGATAAACGATGGTCATCATCTAAGAAGATAACGGTTGCTTGTTGAGCTTTGGCAAATTTTATAATCCATTCATCAGGTACAACAGTGTCATTTATTCCTCTAATGATTATAATGTTTGATGATAATTGTGTTTCAAAGAGTTTTCTTTCTTTCATGTCTTCTAGAATGTTTTTTGGTACATCTGAATCAATATTAAGATTTGTTTCTGGGGGTATAATTGCAGGGTTAAGTAGGATGAGTGTTTTTACACAACAATTTTCTAGTGCAGTTTTTGCTGCTAAAAAACCTCCCAGGGAAGAACCAATTAATAATACGTTTGTATCATGACTAATTGTTTCAGATATTTGTGTTAAACAATGAGAAATTATTAATTTTTCAGGGCTACAATCTCGATAGGTTATCGGAGTCGCTTTCAGTTTTTTTTTAAAAAGCAATGCTTTTTCTCCCTTTGGAGTTGATTGATAACCATGAATGTAATAGATTTTTGGTGACTTATTTTGTTTCATAATGCTTCCTTTTTTTGTAGATTCTAAATACTTTTTCATACATTGTTATTGTCTTTTTGATTTTTTTGCCGTAGTATTATAAGAGGTATAATCGACAATAACAAACCCACTAATACTGCATATTCTCCATTCGGAGCGAAATAGAGCCAGAGAACTGAACTGCTCCCTCCAAGCGTTAGACTCCAGAGTGCACCTTTTGATGTTGTTTTTGTTTTTTGTTTATAAAACCCAAATAAAACTGGCATGGTCAGACCTGCTGTAAATATTGTATACGCAAGTTGAAGGGTATTTAACACTCCGTGTGTTCCAATCAATGTTTCAATGTTTGTGATAAATAAAGCCAATATTAGGCTTGACATCCCAACGATAAGTATTCCTATTTGAGAGATACCTATATTTTTCTTTTTTATGATATCAACACTCAGTATTGTTCCTGCTGAGAGAAGGCATGAATCTGCTGAAGATAGCATAACTGAAACAAATGCAGCCAGAACTACACCTGAGAGAAATGGGTTAAGTTGTGAGAGTGCAGTTGGTATTGCCATATACGGATTTTGTATTGTAGGATAAAGTATGATTGCAGAAATAGCTATGATAGCTATTGATATTGCAAATATAAATTTACATACTCCAGCAAGTATAGCTCCAGTTCGAGCTGTTTGTTCATCTCGTGCACATAATAATTTGGAATATATATCGGGACCAACAATATGGGGCAAAAACATCATAAAAAAAATTGATCCAGCAGTTAAAATCCCAATATTTTCATTAAGAGGAAATGATAAAGATACTGCAGGTATTTGATGTATTGAAGGGAGTGCTTTATGTAGAAGCAGTGGTGATGCTACAAAGCATATGCCCACAATCATTACGACGAATTGTATTATGTCGGTGTATACAACAGCAAACCGTCCTCCAATTAGGGTATATGTTATAAAAACCATTGTAATAAGCACAAGGATAATTTCATATTGAAAAGGTAGGAGAACGGAGAGGATGAGGCCTGATGATTGAATAAGAAGTGATACCCATGCTATTTCAGTGATGAATATTAACAGCGCAGAAGCATATCTGACATTTTCATTGTATAATTCTGCAATGATATCAGGAAGAGTATATCGTCGGGTTTTTCTTACTTTTTTTGCAAGAAATAAACCAAGGACAATCAGGCCAAGAACTCCTGCTATTTCATACCATAATGCTGGTAGACCTTGAGCATAGATACGACCACCTGCAACAATGGTTGCTGATCCCCCTACTGTAGTTGCTGTGATTGTTGCCATTAATGCAAAAGTGTGAAGATGTCGATTTGCCAAAAAAAAGTCTTGTGTTGAAGTAATTTTACTTTTTGAATATAATCCTATAGCAATTAATAAAGCAATATAAATGATAATTATGCTTATTAGTAAAAGCTGCATTGATTTGGTATAAATATAAGATCATTTAAATGTCTTTTTAACTGATTTAGAGTACTATAAACTGAGATATATCTAGAGTGAAATAAGGGCTGTGCCCTTATAATCCCCTATTTACGCCTTCGCTTCCTCGGCAAGCCCTAACGGTCATGCCGCATCCCCGCTCGGCGTTAAAAACAGGTCTAGTTTTTGCTGAGCATCATCAACAACGACCACTTTGTGGTGTTGTTTCTGATCACGTAAATAACAACTTGACTCCTCAAGGTTAATCAAACCAGTGGACGCATTATGTTCATAGCCACTCCAAAAACTACCACGAGAATAACGCTTGCGGAACCCTGGATGTTTTTCAAACATCCAACGTGAACTCCAAGACTTAAGCATGATCTCAGCAACTTCTACAGAGTATCTTTTTGGGATATTTACCTGGAAATGTACATGGTTTCCAGCAAAACCAAAGTCTCTGAACTCAAATCCAAATTGTTCGAGTTTGTAAAAACCTTCGACACACGTGTTTATATGAGATTGTTTACGAAAACACATATACCGGTTTTTGGTGACGAATACCATTGTCACCCAATTGTTTCTGGTGTCACCCATTATCTTTTTATAGCATTCGCTACTTACAATATCTATCATATTTGTTTGCTCCTGTTGCGTCTTTGATGTGCAGACCCTTTGGGTCTGCCGCACGCAACAGAAAAAAGTAATGCTTAAAAATATGATAAAAGTTGGCGGCTTCTCATCTGCGGGTCTTACGCTGATGCTTCAGACCGCGCAGTATTCCCAGTCTATTGGATAAAATTGTTGATTTTTTGTTGTTAAGTGACAATATTTACAGGACGCATAATAAAGCAAGTATGATTTATCAATGATAATAAAATCATATTTTTCAACAAAGGATTAATAATGAATAATTACTTTTCCAAACAATTATCGACATTTACTTCATAATAAAGATAGAATCTTGTAGTAATTGTCAATTACCTAAGGTCTCAAGATAGCAAAAGAAGGTAGGGAGAATCATAGATATGACCAAAAAAAAAAATCAAAGAAAAAGTATTCCGATAGAAGGTATGCACTGTGCAAGCTGCGCACAGACAATAAACCGATCTCTCAGAAAACTTGAAGGGATAACTGATTCCAACGTGAGTTATGCCACCAAAATGGCGAGGGTAGAGTTTGATAATAATAAAATTAGTATGGATGATATATCCAAAGCCATCGAATCATCAGGTTACAACATTGCAGAAGGAAACAAGGTTGAGATGCCGATAGTAGGAATGACCTGTGCAGCCTGTGTTCAAGCTATTAAAAAAAGTTTGGAAAGAATGGATGGAGTTATTTCTGCTAACGTCAACCTTATTACTCAAAAAGCAACTA
>JAWOGM010000088.1:0-4953 GCA_046496795.1 Thermoplasmatota archaeon | reverse complement strand
ATTGAGATCACTAGTGAAAAATAGATAAAACAAACCATCAGGTCCCTTTACTAGTTCTGCTTCCTTAACATTTATGCCCCAGGAGATATCAGTTGGATCAATGATTAATTTATCATGTTTAGTCCACTGTATTGCATCAGATGAAGTAGCACCTAATAATCCAAACCCTTGAACAATACCGGTACAGTTCTCTAGACACCAACCAGTATACACCATGTAATACGTCCCATTAACAAGTATCACTGAAGGACTGAACACTGCGTCTTTATCATTCACTGTATCAGTTTCAATGATTGGGGAAGATAAGAACCGATCAAAGGTCAGTCCATCAGAGGAATTGGCAACGCCGATATTGGCTTTTGCTACGAGCTTTCCTGTTTCATCAATGGTTTGATTATATCCAGCGTAATACATGAAAAACTCATCATCTTTTTGCAAAACAAACGCTGTTTCAATAATACTATCCCAACCCGTCATATTTCCTGCTAATGCAATGCTTTCTTCAGGTGACTCATCAGTAAGGGGTTTTGCAAACTCCCAGTTGATCCCATCTGTTGAATGGGCTACGCCGATAATAATCTGGTCATCATCATCGTCTGATAGATCACCAAGAGTGACACCAGTATAATAAAGATAATAGGAATCATTTACTCGTATGATTGATGGATCTCCAGCAACCCATTGTCCTTCCCAAACTGGACGGGGATGTTTGGAAAACTGAAACTCTATAGGAATACGGTTACATCCGGATAATAAAAGAACCACAATGAATACTATAGATCCTATCACTACTGTTTTCATAAGAGAACTTCCAATACTATAATACTATAAAATAAATATGTTATAAGATTTTCCCTTCATAATTCTCCTTTATACATTGAGATTAAGATTCCCTAGATAAATAGTTCTATTCTTAAAATATAAAACTGGTCAACTATCGAAGAAAAAAGGCTGTGTCACACTTGAAAATAATGCCTTGAATGTTTTGATAATGGCTGCAGAGTGGGGTGTTTGGAAGAGGCAGTCAAGAAAACAGAATTCATGACTTTTGAAGAGTTGAGACGATTAAGAAAGTAGTGAGATGAAGATTATCTAACGCTATGGCCTTTCATTTGAAAAAGCTGCTTTTAATGCAGAGCCAAGGAAAAAAGCTCCATAGTTATTCGCATATAGTATAATTCCAGTAAAACCAAGAATTGCAGGATAATTCTGTATTCCCCATTTATATATTAAAAATTCTGAGGCAACTCCATATAATTTTCCTTCCCATGATTTATTACCATTTAACCCAAATGAATGAACCCATCCTTCAGAAGGCTCCTGGGAGTTAAAATATGTCTCACGATACCCTGCACCTACTACCCTAAAAAAAGAAAATGGAATTAAATTAAATATTATACCAGGTGATAATAGGTAGAAAAATATAATTAATTCAAGAATTGCAATATATTTTTCATTTATTCCAAGAGCATATGAAAGTTCATGTAATTTTTCCATAAATCTAGTAAATCTTCTAACTATGTGACTTTGAGAAACCAAAATTGACAAATGTCCCGCAATCAAACAAAGGTAATTTGCTGTATCATCATCAAAAGTTTCCACATCTTTGCCATTAATACTTTTTAAAAGATTTTGTTGTACAGTACTTCCCACTACCAACTGTTGTGCCTGTTTAACAGATAATCCACCAAGCAAACTATATTTATCAAGTTCAACAACTGCTTCTTTAAAAATCTCTTCTGTTTCTTCTCTTGTTTTAATTTCAGATAATCTCTGTTGAATATCTGCAAATAACAATTCTAATTCATATGCTTCTTGTTGTGTCAGTTTAACAGTATTCTTCTTACCAAGTCCACAGATCTCAACATCAAACTCAACGAGTTCCTTATCTATTGCTGATGCATTAATAGATGGTACAAATGCTACACTAATAAAAAGAATAATTACAGCAATCCCTAAACATTGTTTGACCAATATGTTATTCATACTTATTCCAAATTTCATCTTATTTACGGGACTGGTAAAAGACGTGGTGGTTCAGGTCCCAATTTTACTTTGATTGCATATCCAAGATATTTTGTCGGATAAAAAACATCATAATAACCATGTGTATATTTGAATACAAGACCAAAAAAACCAGATACACCAGGATAACTTAACATAGGAGCCAGTGTCATTAAAAACGGCCAATTCATTAAATCTTCTAATTGTCCATACAGATCACCCGTCCAGTTTTTAAACCCATTTAATCCATAGGTACTAACCCATCCTGTTGATGGCATGGCATTACCAAATTGCAATTCTTGAACTCCGTAATTTATACTGCCTCCTTTGATGAGAGGACGCTGGAAAAAAGGATCCAAGGTGAAAAAATAGGGAATACCAATATTAAACAACATTAATCCAAAAAGAAGACTCAGAGAAGTCATAATACTTGCTGCTTGGTTGACTAACGCATCATTATTGAGTTTAACGCCAATATAGGCGATATACCATGCGACAATATTTATCAATCTAAAAGGTAATCCTTGATACCAGGTGAGGCAAAAATCCTCAGTTGATTCACCAGCTATTAAACAAAGATAATTAGCGTCAAGATCAGAATATTCTCCGCTGTTTGATAGTGTATTATGCGTTAGTAATGGTGGTAGTAATGTACCAATGGATTGCCCGGTCACCAAATCCTTAGCTTTTTGTTTACTCATAGATTTTGGCAATACGTTTAATTCGTCTAAGCGATCTATTGCCTCATGAAATAGCTCATCTGCTTCTTTTCGATGCTTAACCTTGGATAATCTTTGTTCTATCTCATCAAACAAAGTTTCTATCTCATCAGCTTCTTGTGCTGTCAGACTTACTGAATGTTTTTCTCCAAGTCCACTGAACTCAAATTCAATTTCAACAAGTTCATCCTCAACTACAGATGAATTAATACTTGGTGCTAGTGCTACACCTATAAAAAGTAGTACAACTGCTAATGGTAATATTTTTTTCATGCTCTTCTCCATTATTGTCATAGAATTATTATTTATATGATTTTTTATGATTTAAAAATATAGATAAAAAGTTGCATATTAAAAAATATCATGTATTTTTTTAGCTAAAGATATTCCCAAGTAGAAATAAATAACAGTAAAATGTCTTAGGTTGATGATAAAAGTAATCAAGAAATTATTATAAGTAGCAAATTAATGAACTTGCAATTGTTTTTCAAAGCATCACTTCTCCTTTCATTTCTTCTCAATGTATAGGGAAACCATTGCTGGAACCATAAACCCAAAGATATACCCGGCATAATGCGCATAGATATTCACAACAGTTCCATCAACTACTATAGTCTCAGGCAAAAGTTAAAAGCAGGTAGTATTAAAAAGATATCTGATTTTTGTAACGCCAAGATAAAGAATAAGACAATTTTATTAAAGAAGACTTGTTTAGAAATATGATCTTTGAGGAAAGATATGACAAAAGAACTCAACCCCACCTTTGTCTATGTACTGCTGCCGTTGCTTATCGGATTATTTATGATGTTTGTCATCAGAGGACCTATCTATGGAATAATCGGAGCAATTATCACCATTGCAGGTGGAGGATTATTTGTAATGGCATTGATCTACGGGGTAAACGTGTACAAATAAAAAAACTATTATTTTATTAGCTTATATCCTGTTATTGCAAGGACTATGACGATAGGATAGTAATACAAAAATACAATAATTCAACGCATACTCAATCACAACAACGATTTAATCTGACGCATTAAATGAGGATTGCGCAAGCCATTCTTCCTAATAGGAGTAATAGTCTCAAGAATCTCATAATCAGATAAATATTCTCTAGCTATTTGAAATATTTTTTCACAAAACATTTTCGTTTCCACAATACCTGGAGCAGTCAATGTTATAATCAAATCATATGTACCACTCACATAAAATACATTCTCGGCCATAATCTTTAATTCAGGATAATATTCATCCACACGCTTGCTCTGGATCTCATTATAAATAAAATCATCAATAGGTTTCATTGATCGTTTGAACAAAATAGTAAAATGACGATTGTCAAGTTTTTCATCATCAACAACAGCACTATACCCCCAAATTGTTTTATTCTTCTCCAACCGTTTAACAATTCTCCAGACTTTTTGTCTTGAAAAACCACATTTTTTCGCTATAACATCAATACTATCTTTAGCATTTCGTTTCAAGATATTAACAATCTGTTTTTCATCCGCATCAATTTGCTTTTTACTACTTTTTGGCATATAAATAGTCCCTAAACCACAACAATGAATTAAATACAGGTTTATAAAACCTGTTTTTGACATATCTCCAGCTTATCATTATAACACGTTATAAACAGATATGGTACCCCTACTGAGAGTCAAGTTATTAAAGTATAGGATAAAAACATATAACAATGCAATGCATACTAAATCACAACAACGATTTAATCTGACGCATTAAATGAGGATTGCGCAAGCCATTCTTCCTAATAGGAGTAATAGTCTCAAGGATTTCATAATCAGATAAATAATCCTTAAGTTTTTTGAATATTTTTTCACACAACATTTTCGTCTCAACAACACCGGGGGCAGTCAATGTTACTATAAAATCATATGTACCATTCACAAACAAAATATCCTCAACCATAATCCTTAATTCAGGGAAATATTCATCCAAACGCTTGCTCTGGATCTCATTATAAATAAAATCATCAATAGCTTTCATTGATCGTTTGAACAAAATAGTAAAATGACGATTGTCAAGTTTTTCATCATCAACAACAGCACTATACCCCCAAATTGTTTTATCCTTCTCCAACCGTTTAACAATTCTCCAGACTTTTTGTCTTGAAAAACCACATTTTTTCGCTATAACATCGATACTATCTTTAGCATTTCGTTTCAAGATATTAACAATCTGTTTTTCATCCGCATCAATTTGCTTTTTA
>JAWOGM010000053.1:0-45980 GCA_046496795.1 Thermoplasmatota archaeon | reverse complement strand
ATTGTATCCAGAGAGTAGGTATATAGATTATAACATCGGATATTCTAGAGGGTACGCTATTGCATCAATAAATCTAAATCCAATGCAATACAATCCAAAAGAAGGAATAGTACAGTATTATCCTGAACTTACCCTCAGTGTTAGTTTACAGGAAGATGGGCCAAACCAATTATTCCGTGATAGAGCTGATGATAAAGCATGGGTTCAAAAATTGGTTTTAAACCCCGAGATAGCGGATTTATATGGTTTTGAAACATCATCTATCCTTGAATATCCAGGAGGTATCTGTGATCCTGCCGATCATTATGACTATGTAATTATTACAACTACTCAAAACGGTCTTGATCACTGGGACACAACTAGTACCACACCATATAACTGGCAAAGCCTTCTTGATCATCATAATGGAAATGGATTAAGTGGCACTCTTGTAACAAGAGAAGATATTATAGCATGTCCAGATTATTGGAATACAACAGCGTTATTTAATGATACACAAGCAAAAATCCGTGAATTTTGTAAGGATGCTTATCAATCCTGGGGAACAAGCTATGTCCTTATTGGAGGAAATGGTGCGTTAGTCCCTGCCCGAAAGATGAAAACAGCCTACGAAGGTAACATTGATTCAGATATATATTACAGCAACCTTGACAAATCTTTCAATGCCAATCAAAATCAATGGTGGGGAGAAGAAGGAGATGAAGGTTTCGATCTTTATGCTGAACTTTTCATCGGTCGTGTAACCTGTAATAGCCCTCAAGATGTATCAAATTGGTTGACCAAGAATTTCTATTATGCAGATAGCGTTGAAACTGATTATCTTGATAACGCTGCTTTTTATGGTGGAAGCACCGGGTGGACCTGTCAGGGAGATGATTTCATTGACTATAGTGCTATTAAAGGAACAGATGACTGGCTTGGACCCAATCCAGGTTATAGTGGCCCATTTCCAACATGGGTAGGTTTTCAATATGGTTTTGAGACGTGGAATACTGTAAACCCAAATAATGCTTTTGATCTCTCGGTGAAATGGACAGCAGAACCTCCAAATCCAGGTTGGCAAGGAGGAAGTACTTCTTCAGCCACCACAGGATTAAGAAATGCGATAAACAATGATCAGGCAACCCTGATTTCAGGTATAGCACATGCAAACCCTCAGATGTCTCTGGATGTCTATCAAAGTTCATGGCAAACTCTTTATCATAACACAAAGCCTTTCTTTGTTCATGATTATGGATGCCATTGTGGCGATTTTTCATCAAATCCAACAGGAGTTTTACATACAATGCTGTTTATGTCTGATACAAAACTTGCTTTTGCCTGTGTCTATAATACCTGCTATGGTTGGGGTAATTTTTATTCCACTAATTCAAGTAGTGCTTTCCAACAAAAGGAATTCTGGAGTTATTTCTTTGATGTTGATAATAAATCAACTTCCCTAAGCGAATGGCAACTGGGAAAAGGCCATGCTTTTTCAAAAGATCGTATGGCTCCAACCATTAATTGGAATCCATCATATGGAACATGGCGTGCCATTATTCAAGGATGTCTCTTGTTTGGAGATCCGGCACAAACAATAAAAACACCAAATCCAAGTACTCCTCCCAACCAGCCAGATAAACCATCAGGTCCAACTCTTGGTGTTTTAGATGAAGAATATTTCTATACCACAAAAACAACAGACCCAGACAATGACCAAATATATTATTTATTTGATTGGGATGACGGCTCAAATAGTGGATGGTTAGGTCCCTATAGTTCTGGACAGCAAATAACAGCTTCATATATTTGGAACGATCTTGGAGAGTATCATGTTAGAGTCAGAGCAAGAGATGTTTGGGGTTCTGGGAGTATATGGTCTGAAACTTTAGTTGTTACAATAACAGACAATACTCCACCTTCAATCCCTGAAATAACTGGCCCAAGCTCTGGAAAACCAGGGGTGACATATCTGTATAACATTGTAAGCACTGATGCCCAAAATCATAATATATATTACTATGTGGATTGGGGCGATGAAACAACAAGCGATTGGATTGGACCGTATGTATCTGGAAATATGATTCATTTAACTCATTCATGGGAAGAAAAAGGAACCTACGAAATTAAAGTTAAAGCAAAAGACAGTTTAGATGCAGAGAGTGAATGGGGCTATCTTGAATTTGTTGCACCGGTCAATCTCTTCAGTTCACATACTCTTTATCAGCGATTTCTTCATTTTCTGTTGTCTCATTACCAGGGATTAAATTAAAATACTAAAACTATTGGCAAAATATTTGCCAATTCATCTTTTTTTTAATATTGATAATAACCAATGTTATCTTCACTATGGGAAAAAAGAAAAATATTATTTATCCCAAAAGCCACGTGTTCTTGCATAAAGAATCTCTGAATGTAAGATATCCCGTAAGAATTGAAGCTGACTTTCTTCGTTTTTATCAAGTTCTGTAGGTGAATATTTTGCAAGAATACGAGCAGCTGCATCCGGACCTACTCCTCGCGCCATTTGAGCAAGAATAGCATATTTTCCATAATGTAACACCAAACTTGCGTTTTTATTTAAACGTTTAACCATATGTTTTTCTTGTTTTGTCATGTTGTTTTTTTGAAGCAATAATGCCTTTTTTTTATCATATCTTTTAAGGACACATATCTTTAAAGCATGACATCGAGAGCATGTTGGCTGGAGATCAGCTCTATTGACGGTTGTTTTCCATGAATATGTACAATTTGTACAAAGTAAGGTAATAGTGGTATCTTCTAGTCGTTTTTTTAATGCCATCAGAATTGATCGATCAGCTCTCTGAGGAATCATTAATCCTCGAATGGTTTCAAATCCTGTTGTTGCAATGGGAGAAAGACCTTGTATGTGAATAGTGATCTCCCCTGTTTGTATACGCTGTAATATTTCTTTAGTATGTTTGACATCCATTCGATCCCAAATTAATTTATCAAGAGATTCATCAAAAATAGGAGACTGCTCAAAAATCTCAAATAATCGCTTCATACCTATATTTTTATAATCAAAATCTCTACGAAGAGCACCAAATTTACGTGCAGCATGAATTAACTGCCAACGAATATATGTCGAATTTTTCAAAAGTGTTGTAATCAAGTATTCTACAGTTTCAGGTTTTGTATTAAGAAAAATATCTTTGATTTGTTGAGGAGGCATTCTCCCCGGCAGTTGAAGTGCTATACGATATGCATCACTAGTTATTCCTACGCTTTCCCCAATAGATTGCGCAAGGATTGCAGATACTAATCTACCTAATGTTTCATTGACTTTTGTCCCAAAACATGCATTAATAATAATTGTTTTTTCATCATAATCAATAGTAATAGTTGTATCATCAGGAACAATAAAGCCTAATCTCTTTTGATTTGCAATATATGAAAAAAATTGTTTCATGGTTTTTGATGAACAAGGATAATCTAAATAGCTTGTTTCTTCTGAAGCATGTTTCCTAAGTTTTCCAACCTCAATGGCTACATCATAAGAGACTGGAATATCTTCTCCCATCCAAGAGGGAACTGACCCAATATCTTTTACTGCTGATACAAGTATCTCTTCTTCATCTCGTTTAACGATAACCCAGGGCTTTCCTTGTAAAATAAATTTTTCTCCTTCAAAAACGCTACTAATCACGTAACTTTCATCAAGAACACCGATTGTTTTTCGTGTGCTTATATCAACGACATTATATGTTTTTTCATCAGGTATCATTGAAATATTTTCAAGAAAATATTGTCTTGAGTTTCTCCGTTTAATTAAAAAAAGAGTGTTTTTATCCTCTTCAAACCATATAGATCGCTGATTTCGTATTTGTTGTAAAACAAGATTGAAGAGTTCTATTGAAAGTGTTGAAAAAGGATATGATCTATGAATAATATCATAAACTACTGTCGCGGGTATTTTCCCATATTCAAGAACAATGGATATAATTTGATTTGTAAGAACAGAGAGTGGATTATGGCGAATTGAGTATGATTCAAGTTCTCCTGCCAACGCTTTACCAGCAATCACTAAACTTTCTGAGAGATCCTCAGGGTTTGTTGTAAGAATAATTCCTTGTGATGTTTTTCCTATCTGATGACCTGATCGTCCAACGCGTTGTACAAAACGAGTGACTTCTCGAGGAGAATTATATTGTATAACAAAGTCAGTGTTCCCTACATCAATACCTAGCTCTAAAGATGATGTACAGACTAATGATTTTAATTTTCCAGATTTGAAATCATTTTCAGATTCAATTCTTGCATGTTTGGACAAAGACCCATGATGAACACCAACAGAAATATCTTTTTGCCATAAATGAAAACGAGACGTAAGAATCTCTGCTCCATCTCGGGTATTAATGAAAAGAAGAGTTGACTGATGCATATCAATCATCTCCTTGCACCTTCTTAAAAGAGCAAAAGAAATTGGTTCCATTGAATAGCGATGAGCTAAATCATAATCCGTTTTTTTTATTGTTGGAAGTTCAACATGTACATCAATATGCTTAACGACATTAATTTCTAGGATTGTTACTTCACGTGCTTTATTATATTCATTACCTCCAAGATATAAAGCTACTTCTGACTGATTCCCAACTGTTGCAGATAAGCCAATTCTTTGGAATTGATGGTTTTGCTGTTTTGTTATTTCTATAAGACGTTCTAAACCAACTGCAAGTTGAGCTCCTCTCTCATCAAAAGCAAGTTCATGGACTTCATCTATGACAACCCATTGGACAGATTGAAGATGTTTTCTTAATCGTTTCCCTGTGAAAAGTATTTGAAGGGTTTCTGGAGTGGTAATCAGCATATCCGGGGGTTTTCTTGATTGTTTTGCACGATCACTTTGAGGGGTATCACCATGACGTACTGCAACATTGATTTCAAGAGTTTTCCCCCAGTTGATAGTTCTTTTAAGCATATCACGGTTTAACGATCGCAACGGCGTAATATACAGAATTGAGATGCCTTTTCTCTCTTTAGCATTATTGTTGGAAAAATGAGTCAAAAAATTATGAAAAATTGGTAAAAGGGCAGATTCTGTTTTCCCCATACCAGTTGGAGCAATTAGTAATACATGGTTTCCTTTGAGAACATATGGAATTGCCTTTTTTTGGGGTTCTGTTGGTTTTTTTATCTCTTTTTGATGTAGTAGTTCAATAATTTTTTTATCTAACAAATCAAAAACTGATTCCATTCTATTATCCGCATTACACAAATATATTTAGTGTTTTCTCAACCAGATACTCTCTAACAGTAAAAAATAGGAGTAAAAAAAGATAGGTATTTTCCTTGATTAATTATTATTGTTTTTTTCCGCTAAGACATATCTCAATGGATGAAACATTGGATGATCTTCCATCTTCTCTGTCAAGAGATTCTGTCCCTATCTCAATACTTTTTATTGTAGCATGAGTGGCAAATCGATTTCGTGTTATTTCTGCGACATCTACTGCTTTACTAATAGCATTTCCACGTGCTTTTAACATTACTTCATCATATTTATCTGAATTTATAATTGCTAGAACAGCAGTTACATAATTCATTGGAGGTTTATTTCCTACATAAACAATATTTGAGTCTTTTATCGATTTCTGGTCCTCAGCCATATTTTTTCCCCACTACCTGTTTTTTTCTAGTATATTACAAATTGTTAAATTTATTTGAAGCTTATAAAGATTGTGTTTATATAGTATTTTTTCACCGTGTCAATTTAACAGCATAACTTTAAATAAAAGCTATGATAAATAATAACATGCGAAGTGTGATGGAGAAGAGATATTTGGTATCTACCTCTCTTGAATTGAGAGCATTGGAGGTATTTAGTATCGATCAATGCTCTCATTACGCTTTTCTATTTTTTAATAACAATAATGATTGATATCTTTTGAATCATCCTTTTTAAATTCCTCTTTGACATCAAGCATATCAATTGCTAAAATTGCATGTAGCGGAATAATACGGATTTTTCCTTTCATGTCTCCATGACTTTCCCCAAGCTCAATTTGCATGCCACCCTCATCAATTCCTATTGATGCAAATCCCTTAAAAACACCTTCTGTTTCAAGAGCAACATCTCTTCCACCAATAGAATAAACTTTGTAGTGAGAGCCCTCTGTTAATTTTAATTCCTCTTTTTTATTCATGTGATCCCTTCATTTCTTCTTCTAATAATTTTTGTAAATGTTCTACGCTTTTACCATAATTTTCAACTGCTACTTTAATGTGCGCTTCAACAAAATTCCATGCCTTTAAAAAATTACCATATCTCATACAATACGCTTTTCTGTTTTGTTTTGTCACTTCATCAAAAATAGAGACTTCCTCGA
Organism: Thermoplasmatota archaeon; assembly: GCA_046496795.1. Lineage (GTDB taxonomy): Archaea > Thermoplasmatota > E2 > DHVEG-1 > DHVEG-1 > JAUWYM01. Next base: position 39,651 of record JAWOGM010000053.1, on the reverse strand, counting down.
GAATATCAAATCCTTTTAGCTTATTTAAATGTCTATACACAGTAGGTCTTGATATATGTAATTGACTCGCAATCTCGTCAACAATCCATGCCTTTGAAGGATGTTTAAGAAAAAAATCTGAGAAAATTTTATAGGGGATTGATGGATCAGATCCTTTAGATAGGTATCCTATTTGTTCAAAAAACTTTTTTGCTGCGTCATCAAATTTCTCTTCTCCAATCAATGGTGTATTACTTACAATTTGCATTTCAAATGTCATTTAAATCATCCCTCAACATTAATTAGCGAAACAGTCCAATACTATTTATATTTGTACTCATTAGTATTATTTTATAATGCAATGAATAATATCCTGTTAAACAAAAAGCTTAACAGTTAAAGTATTGGAAGATATCGATCAACCTCCCATTTAGTAACCTGCATTCTGTACTGATCCCATTCATTTTTTTTAACATGTAAAAAATTATGAAATACGTGATTGCCCAGTAAATCCTTTAAAAAAGAACTTTCCTGCATAAATGAAAGAGCATGACCAAGACTTTCGGGGAGATGAGAAATATTATATTTTTCTCGTTCCTTATCACTTAAAGAATACACATTTCTTTCTACTGAATCATAAGGTTCAATTTTATCAATAATTCCTTGTAAACCTGCAGCGAGCATAACAGAAAATTGAAGATAAGGATTACCTGACAGATCTGGATTTCTAAGCTCACAACGAGTTCCAACCCCTTTCTTTGAAGGAATTCGTATGAGAGCGCTTCGATTTTGATTCGCCCAGGAGATATATGTTGGTGCCTCATAGCCAGGAACTAATCGTTTATAAGAATTTACCGTAGGGTTAAGAATAGCACTAATTTCTTTGATATAGGTCAACAAACCTCCAATATAATAGAGCGCAGTTTTACTAAGTTGATTTTTTGCAGAAGAATCATAAAAAACATTTTCCCCTTTAAGAGAAAACAAAGACTGATGAGTATGCATCCCTGAACCAGCCTCACCAAAAATAGGTTTTGGCATAAATGAAGCATGTAAACCATGTTTTGTGGCAATAACTTTAGTTACATACTTTAGACTAATAATTCTATCTGCTGTTGTTATAGCATCATCATAATTAAAATTTATTTCATGCTGACCTGGTGCAACTTCATGATGAGATGTATAGGTAGTAATACCCATATAATGTAAAACTGTTGAAATATCTGCTCGAACGCCTTCTGCTAAATCACGATGTGATAAATCAAAATATCCAGCATGATCATTTGGAATTAAAGAAGAATTATCGCCCTCCTTTTTGAATAAGAAAAATTCGCATTCTGGTCCTGTGTAAAAGATATATCCCATCTCTTTTGCTTTTGCTACTGTTTTTTCTAAAATATATTTTGTATCTCCCAGAAAACGTTTCCCATTTGGTTCATAAATATCACAATTTATCTTAGCAGTAATTCTTTTTTCTATACTCTCAGGAAAAATGACAAAGCTTTTTGCATCTGGTTTTGCAATTTTATCTGATTCCTCAATTGTTGCATATCCAGCGATAGATGAAGCATCAAAAGGAATACCATCAGAAAAAGCCTCCTCTAACCTATGGGCAGGGATAACAATATTTTTTGGTATACCAACAATATCAAGAAATTGGAGGCGGATAAACATTACCTTTTTTTCTGTTACTAGACCTAAAATATCATCGATGTTTTTTTTAACTTCTTGCATTATAATGCCTTCTTAACTAAAAAATTGTAATATAACATGTATACATCTGTTTTTTTTTAATAGTTTCTAAAAATCTAAAATCCAAAATGAAAAATGGGAATAAATGGACATATACTTGGTGTTTGTAAAAAGATACTATAAAGATGATAATGTACCAAAATTTATAGGGTATTTTTTTATTCACTGGTCAATGAAAAACTTCCAGGTTGCAATAATTGGAGGAGGCGTCATTGGCTGTGCAATTGCTTGGGAGTTGTCAAAATATAATGTTGATGTGATACTTTTTGAGAAAGGATGCGATGTGGCTTCAGTAACCAGCAAAGCAAATAGCGGTGTTATCCATAGCGGAATTAATTCAAAAATAGGATCACGTAAAGCTGATTTTTGTGTAAAAGGCAACTCAATGTTTCAAAATTTGGCTAACCAGTTAGGTTTTCAACTAAAATGGATTGGAAAGTTAGTTATTGCAAAAAACCAAAATGAGGTCAAAGAACTATACCATTTGAAAAAAACAGGAGAAACAAATAACGTTGCTGGATTAAAAATAATTGAAGGTTCAGAAATAAATCAGAAAGAAAAATATGTCTGTGGTGAAAAAGCATTATGGGTTCCAACCGCTGGGATAATTCTCCCTTATGAATTTACTATTGCCTTGGCTGAAAATGCGGTAGAAAATAATGTAAATATAAAACTTGAAACAACAGTAAAGGAAATAAAAAAACATGATGATTATTTTCAAATAATTACAAATAAAGGTATTTTTCATGTACGCCTTGTTATTAATGCTGCAGGTTTACAGTGTAAAAATATTGTATCAATGCTTGAGGATCCTGATTTTGATGTTTATCCATGTAGAGGAGAATATCTCATTCTTGATACCTCGTATTCTTTTCTTGCTAATTCAATGATTTATCCTATTCCTGATAAAAAGTTAGGAGTGTTAGGTGTCCATATAACACCTACAATAGAGGGCAATATTCTTCTTGGCCCGAGTGCAGAATATATTGATGACCCCGATGATACAAGTACCACAAAAGAAATGATGAAAACTATTTTAGATGAAGCAAAAAAAATAATTCCTTGCATTACTTCTAAATCGGTGATTTCTGCCTATTCTGGTATCCGATGTAAACTTGCGCCTGCAAAACCAGGAAGTTGGGCGGATTATAGAATAGAAGAAAGTAAAAATACACCAGGCTTGATAAATCTCATAGGAATAGAATCACCAGGGCTTACTGCAGCACCTGCTATTGCATGCGAAGTAGCATCCATGATTTCAAAATATATTACATTAAAGAAAAAAAAGAAATTTGTTTATATCAGTAATAAAAGAGAACGTTTTTCCCAACTTACAATCAATGAAAAGGATCATTTGATTCAAAAAGATAAGAGATATGGAAGAATTATTTGTCGATGTGAACATGTTACAGAAAAAGAAGTAATTGACGCTCTTTCAAATCCATTGGGTGCTACTACGTTATCATCAGTAAAATATCGATGCCGTGCTGGTATGGGTCGATGTCAAGGTGGTTTTTGTACTCAACATATTGTTCGAATTATGCAGCAACATTGTACTATGGATATAAAAGATATGAAGCTTAAATCTCCTCAGTCTTATTTGTTTGAAAGAAAATCAAGGAAGAATGTTGATGAATAATATCCATGTAGATATCGTAGTTATTGGTGGTGGTCCTGCTGGTTTAGCAGCTGCAATATCTGCAAAAAAGAATGGGGCAGAGAAAATATTAATTTTAGAGAGAAATAGTTGGATGGGAGGCATATTACCCCAATGTATTCATGATGGTTTTGGCGTTGAAGAAATCGGTGTATCTCTCACAGGGCCTGAGTACGCCGAGATGTATATAAAGCAAGCCCAGAAACATCAAATCGCTATGATGAAAGAAACCATGGTAATACAGATTACCAAAGAGAAAAATCTTTTAGCTATTAACAGCAATGGGCTATTTAATATCAATACAAAAGTAATAATTTTTGCCATGGGATGCAGAGAGAAAACTAGATGGAATAGCATGATTGCAGGAACCAGGCCTAGTGGTATTTATACAGCTGGAGTTGCTCAGGCATTTATTAATCTTTATAATATTTTACCTGGTAAAAATGTTATAATCCTTGGTTCAGGTGATGTTGGTTTAATAATTGCTCGAAGACTTACATTTGAAGGTGCAAATGTTAAAGGTATAATAGAAATTTTACCACAGGCAAGTGGTCTTCCACGAAATGTTGTTCAATGTCTTGATGATTATGATATCCCCTTGTTTCTTAACCATACTATTGTTAATATTGAGGGTAAAGAGCGCGTTGAGAATGTTACAATTGCCCAAATTGATGACCAAATGAATCCTATTGCAAATACTGAGAGAATAATTCATTGTGATACAGTTTTGTTATCTCTTGGATTGATCCCTGAAAACGAATTAGGAAAACAGATTGGTATCTGTTTTGATAACTCAACTGGCGGTCCTGTAGTGAATCAGAATTTTGAGACCAGTTGTAATGGTTTTTTTGCGTGTGGAAATTGTCTTCAAGTATATGACACAGTAGATATGTTATCAGAAGATGCAAAAATTGCTGGGAGGTATGCTGCAAGTAAATGTATGTCTGAGACTGGTAATGGTTTTTTACAAAAATCAAAGATTATAGCCGGAGCGGGTGTAAGATATATTATTCCACAATTTGTAGATAGGAGTGGCGAGGTTCGGTTAACATTCCGAGTGAAAAAACAGCGTGTGAATACCAAAGTACAGATATATTTTGGCTCTAAAAAAGTACTATCTAAAAAACTTCCCTGGGTTCATCCAGCAAATATGACAAGATTAACTATTAATATCCCAAAAAAAGTTGTTGATGCAGGACAGGATATTACGGTGAGTGTTGATGAATTCTGAAAAAGAAATTACTTGTATTGTTTGTCCTATTGGATGTAAAATTTTCATAAAATCAACAGGATCAAGTTGTGAAATCATTAAAGGTAATATTTGTAAAAAAGGTTTTGAATATGCACAAAATGAGGTACTTGATCCTCGGCGTATGCTCACAAGTTCTGTTCTTGTAAAAAATGGTATATGGCCCTTGGTCAGTGTAAAAAGTACTCAACCTATACCAAAAAATAAAGTATTTATTGTCTTAGAAGAGATAAAAAAGATAACACTTCATGCGCCAGTTCGCTCGGGGCAGATAGTTATTAAAAATGTTGCACAGACAAATTGTGATATTATAACAACAAAGACAGTAAATAAAAAAAGGAAAAATAATCAATAAAAAAATAATGAATTTGTCGAAAACCTTTGATTAATATAGAATATTTTTATAAATTTATTTCTCTAAGTAAAATAATAGTAATATCGCTTCATGCCGATAGACTTATCAAGGGATTGAATATACCGGTGATTAAGCCAAAAATAGAAGGGGAAAAAATGAGTGCAGAAAACCTTGATAAAATTTTTAGGCCAAAAAGTATCGCAGTTATTGGAGCCAGTGATAAACCAGGATCTGCAGGCTATAGAATTTTTAGAAATATAATAGGTTCAGGTTGGCAAGGTGTTGTCTATCCTGTTCATCCAACAAAAGAGAGCATACAAGGTGTACAAGCATACACATCAATTAAAGATGTTCCTAAAGTGGTAGATCTTGCAGTTATTGCAACACCTGCAAAAATAGTTCCAACCGTTCTTGAAGAATGCGGTAAAAAAGGCATTAAAGGTATTTTAATCATTTCTGCAGGTTTCAAAGAAATAGGATCTGAAGGAGTAGCATTAGAAAAACAACTCACCGATATTAGAAAAAAGTATAATATGAGAATTGTTGGACCCAATTGTGTGGGTTTTATTCTCCCTTATTTAAACCTTAACGCAACGTTTGCAGGTTCAATGCCTGAGAAAGGAAATATCGCTCTTATCTCTCAATCAGGTGCTATCTGTGGCGCTATTCTTGATTGGGCAGCAGCCGCTAAAGTTGGATTTAGCGCCTTTGCATCTGTTGGTTCAATGATGGATGTAGATTTTGGTGATTTAATCGATTATTTTGGTATGGATATTCATACCCGAAGTATTGTTCTTTATATCGAGTCAATTACAGATGCACGTAAATTTATGAGTGCAGCAAAAAGTTTTTCCCGTGCAAAACCAGTTATTGTTATTAAATCGGGCAGATATGCTGAAGGAGCAAAGGCTGCCTCATCTCATACCGGAGCATTAGCTGGAGAGGATGATATTTATGATGCTGCATTTCGCAGAGCAGGTATTGTACGGGTTAAAGACATTAGAGATTTATTTAATTGTTCTTCAATTCTTGCAAAGCAGCCTCGCCCAACTGGACCAAATATTGCAATCGTTACAAACGCCGGTGGACCGGGAGTTCTTGCTACTGATTCCATAATTGAAAAAGGTGGTAGATTAGCAACACTATCTGAAGAAACAATAAAAAAATTAAATGAAGTTCTACCGCCACATTGGAGTAAAGCAAATCCTGTTGATATAATAGGAGATGGTGATGAAGATCGCTATCAAAAAGCAATGGAAATTTGCCTTGAGGACGAAAACATTGATGGTCTTCTTGTCCTCTCTGTTCCTCAAGTAATGGCGGATCCTAAAAAACTTGCAGATAGAATTATTGATATATCACGAAAAACTACAAAACCAATTTTAACGTCATTTATTGGAGAAGAAAGTGTTCATTATGCAAGACAACTCCTCCAGCGAAATAACGTTCCATCCTATGGATCTCCTGATGAAGCAGTGGAAGCATATATGTATCTTTATCATTATGCTCGAAGGCTTGAACTTCTTTATGAAACACCAGAAGAATTAGATATAGGTCAATCTGAAAAATATAAATTATTGGTAAAAAAGATACTCAATGAGGCAGTACAAGAAAAAAGAGACATATTAACTGAAAATGAATCCAAAGCATTCTTAGAAATGTATGGCATTAATACCACAAAACCTGTGAATGCTGAATCAGAAGATGCTGCAGTGAAAATAGCAAAAGACATTGGTTATCCTGTTGTCATGAAGATTTGGTCTCCTCAGATTTCCCATAAAACAGAGGTTGGAGGAGTAGTTCTTAATTTAAATTGTGAAAAAGATGTCAGAAATGCATATCAAGAGATGATAAAAAGAGCAAAACAAAAAAGACCAGATGCAAAAATACTGGGTGTTACCATTCAAAAAATGGTTAAAAATAACGGGTATGAATTAATTGTCGGATCAAAAAAGGATCCAGTATTTGGTTCTGTTATCCTTTTTGGTTTAGGTGGTATTTATACCGAGCTTTTTAAAGATAAATCTATTGGTTTCCCACCTTTAAATCAAGTACTTGCACACCGCATTATCGAGCGTACGAATGCATATACTCTCTTAAAAGGATTTAGAGGTCTAGCTCCCGTTAATATGAAAAAAGTTGAAGAAACCTTAATTAGATTTTCACAGCTTATCATTGATCATCCGGAAATTAAGGAGATTGATATTAATCCAATGATTGCAAGTGGTGATGATCTTATCGCAGTTGATGCAAGAATTGTCATTGATAATGAACCAGAAAAACATCCTCATCTTATTATCAGCCCATATCCAAAAAAATATATCAAAAATATCAAATTAAAAGATGGAAGAAATGTTACCTTGCGACCAATTAAACCAGAAGATGAATATCTATGGCTTGAAATGTTTAAAAACTTCTCACAAGAAACAGTTCGATATCGATTCTTTAGAATTATTAAAGAAACACCTCATGAGATGAGAACACGATATTGCAATATTGATTATGATAGGGAAATCGGTATCGTCGCAGAAACAAGTAAAGATGGTGAAAGAAAAATAATTGGTGTGACAAGAATAATTGTTGAACCATCTAAAAATGATGAAGCAGAGTTTGCATTAGTGGTCACTGATAAATATCAGAGATTAGGATTAGGATCCATATTTTTAGATTACACATTTGAAATTGCCAAAGATAAAAATGTTAAAAAAATTAACGGTATTGTCTTAAAAGATAACATTCCTATGATATCCTTATGCAGAGAAAAAGGCTTTGTTTTTAAAGAAGGAGACCCGGGTGAATATAAGATAGAATATGATTTATCTGTCGAAAAAGAACTCAATAATGATACTTCTTTAGAAAGCCAAGTAAAAAATAATGAGGCGATAAAACAAGAAAATGATGATAAAAAAAAATACAATAAAATGATAATTGAAAATGAATAATATGAAAAACATCTATGATGCTTATTAAGTTTACAAAAAATAATTTTTATAAAAATATAGCAATATATTAATAAAAAAACTAAACTCCTGAATTAATTTAAAAAGGATTTATCTAAAAAAAAAATTTTTATCGATATAGACTTTCACAATTAGAATTGAATACCATTTTCATTTTGAAAAAAAATTAATGGCATTTAGCCATTTAATATTTTATCCACTTCTTTACCATCAACATCCTTAACATATGGAATACCACTTATATCTGCTGCTTCTCTAGTTAACGCAGCAATATCATCTCTGGAAAGATAATCAAGTGTAAACTTACGACACCCTGCCATAATCTGTCTTAAACCCTGCTGTAATCTTTCTACATATGTATAAAGACCCATTGCTGCTGTTGGGAGTTTTTCAAAATCCTTTCCAAGCTCTTGCTTTAGATCAGAGGATGTAACAAAGATCTCCTCAGGCGTATTACCAAATCTTTCTATGAATACTGGTACCATTGATTCATTAATTTTCTTTCCAATTGTTTTTCCAACCATCGCCGCAGCCAGTGGAGCTCTCGCCATTCCAATAAGTTTAAAATAAGGTGAGCCAAGAGCAAGTCCTTTGAGAATTTGATCTTCAAAGGTAAATCCTCCTGCAATAGCGATGTCAGGAACGTATTCACCTTTTTTAGCGAGTTTATCAACATAATTATACAACATAGAATGTAATTCAACTTGAGGTATACCCCACTCATTCATCATCCTCCACGGACTCATACCAGTTCCACCACCAGCAGCATCAACGGTTAATAAATCTATTTTTGCTTTTGATGCAAATTTCACTGCTTGCGCAAGAGAGACTGGTCTATATGCCCCTGTTTTTAAAAAAACTCGTTTAGCACCACAATCTCTCAGTTCCTTTACACGTTTTATAAAAGAAGATTCGGAAACCATACCAACCCGTGAATGACGTTCAAATTCTCTGAAATTACCTTTCTCAAAAGAAGCAATTACATTTTTATCAGTTGGATCAGGTAAAACAACATATCCTCTTTTTTTCAATTCTTGGGCACGTTTTAAATCTTTAATTTTTACCTCACCACCAATATTTTTAGCCCCTTGCCCCCATTTTAATTCAACGGCATCAACATCAAGATCTGAAATGGCATATTCATGAACACCCAAAGCAGTATCTTCAACATTAGATTGAACAATAATTGCACCATATCCCTTTCGTTGCCATTTCTTATATAGATTAACTCTCCATTCAAGATCAGGAGAATGTTTTATTTTTCCTTTTACTAATTCTGCCTCAGGATCCATACCGCACACATTTTCACCAATTGTAAGAGGAATACCTGAAAGTGCTGCTCCAATTGCAAGCCCCTCCCAATTGTTTTTTGCAATAGCCGTCGACCCTAGACCAGGGATAATTATCGGCATTTTGACTTTTATGGGTTTATTCTTACAAACAGACCTCTCAAGATTTACGTTAGAAAATATCGCACGATCGCTATCTGTCTCAATTCCCCACGCTCCAACAACTCCACCAAGGATTGTAAAATGAGAGAGATCAACAGGGTAATTCTTTTCACATGCAGAGGTAATAATACCATAAGGTTGAGGATAAATTACCTCATGACCTCGATAAGCGGATTTACCAATTTCACACATTCCAATACAACCATCAACACAAGTCGCGCACATTCCACTTAATGTATTAATGGCCCCTTCAGTTCTATTTTTGCTTAAGGTAGCTGCAGATGCATTTATTTTTGTTAATGACATATTTCTTCCTCCTAATTTTTATTTTTTTATATTATTTTTTATTATTATTCTTTCTTTTTTTTTCTTCCTAATTCTTCATAACACCATCCACATGTTTCCATGAAACACATTTTATTATCCTCTTCTTTAAGACATACAGGTTGAACATTCAAGCAAGCATTACATAATTCAGTTTCCGCATCAGGTCCTTGACATCGGAGTTCACATGCTGGACAGATATACATGCAACCGCCACATGTCCGACATACATCTGATTTTTGGTTAAAAGGAGTTGTAATCGTTCTATCTTTTCCCCTATTGATAAAACCGATTGCTTTTGCCATCATTTGTTCTTCGCACATTCGAACACATAGTCCGCATAAGATACAATCATTATGTTCAACTTTAAATCTAACTTTTGTAACCTCCATTGCTGAAGCAAGATCCTGAATAGTTTTTGATGAAGGACACATAGCAACTAATAGCTCAATTAGCATTTTTCGAGCATTTACAACTCGCTGCGAGTTTGTTCTAACAAAAAGACCTTGCTCTGCAGGATAGGTACATGATGATACTAACTTGGTATTTTGCCCTTTACCAATTTCAACAACACATAATCTACACGCCCCATAGTCAGATAAACCATCATGATGACATAACGTTGGAATCCCTATTCCATAGAAATTGGCTGCATCCAGAATTGTTGACCCCTCCTCAACCTGAACAGGTATACCATCTATAGTTAATTCAATCATCGTTTCACCTCTAGAGGTTTTTCCTCATGAAGTTTTTCTTGTAGTTCTATTTCTAAGTCGCATCGCAAACATCTTTTCGCCTCTTTCATAGCTAGTGATTTAGTATAACATAATTCTACCTCTTCAAAACTCCCTTTTCTTTCGGAGGAAGCCAAAACCTTTGGTTTCTGCATTTTATATTTTACTGGATCAGTTTCAGGATCAAAGAAAGTATCAACTTTCTTATGTTCTCGCCAAGAGTATTTCTTTGTCCGATCCTTTGTTAGATATTGATCGATAGTCACTGCAGCACGTTCTCCAGCGGCGATAGCATTTATAACAGTGGAAGGTCCAGATGTAACATCACCCCCAGAGATAATTCCAGGGATACTTGTTTTTCCATGTTTATCGGTTTTAATAGTACCATCAGAGTTAGTTTCCACATCAAGACCGGTAAAAAGCCCAGATACATCAGAGAATTCACCTATAGCCGGAATAATTATATCTGCATCGATAAAAAAGTTACTGTTTAGTACAGGCGTAGGTTTTTGTCTCCCTTCTATATCAAAATCACCTGGATTCATTTTGATACATTCAATACTTTTTACTTTTCCTTTTTCACCAAATATCTTCTCAGGAGCGATTAAGAATTTAATTTTCACCCCTTCATGTTCCGCTGCTTCAATCTCTTCTTTGTAAGCAGGCATTTCCCTTCTGGTTCTTCTATAGATGATTGTTACTTCGCTAGCGGCCATTCTCAACATTGTTCTTGCTGCATCAATTGCAGAATTCCCCCCACCTATCACAACAACTTTTTTTCCTGCTGGAGAAACTACGGGTTTATCAAGATTTATATTTTCAAGCAGGTCTACTGCCTGGATCACATTTTCTAAATTCTCACCAGGTATACCTAGACGTCTATCCCCATACATTCCAACAGCAATAAAAAATGCTTGATATCCTTGGGACCAAAGCTGAGATATTGTTACATCCTTACCAACTTCGGTATTCAGCTGAATATCAACACCTATTTTCTTTATATTATCAATTTCTCTCTGTAGTATCTTCTTTGGCAAACGATATTCTGGAATCGCAACTGCCATCATACCCCCAGCAACAGGTAATTTTTCGAATACAGTTGGTTTATAACCTAATCTTGCTAGAAAATAAGAGCAGCTTAAACCAGCGGGACCTGCACCAACTATTGCTACCTTAAAAGGCATACTCTGCTTTGGATAGACAATAGGCGGATATTGAATATCATTTTCAATATAATCTCCAATAAATCTCTTCAAAGATCGTATTGCAACAGGTTCGTCAATTTGATTTCTACGGCATTTTGACATGCATTGATGATCGCAGATTCGTCCACAAACAGAAGGAAACGGATTGGTATCAAGAGCAAGAGAAAGAGCCTCTGTAAAACGCCCTTCTCCAATTAATGAGATATAGCCAGGAGCGTTCATTCCAGCAGGGCATGCGTTCTGGCATGGTGAGATATATAAGTCCCTACAGACCCCTGCGGGACATTTTCGTTCAAAAATATGGGCTTCATACTCATCAAGGAAATATCTAATTGTTGATAATACAGGATTAGCAGCGGTTTGACCAAGACCACACATGGACGTATCTTTTACAACATTTGCAAGTTCGGTCAGTAGTTCAATATCTCCTTCTTTTCCTTGCCCTTTCGTGATATCAGTAATGATTTCAGACATTCTTTTGGTACCCTCTCGGCAAGATAAACATTTACCACAGGATTCATCTTGTAAGAATTCAAGAAAATATCTCGCAACATCAACCATACAGGTGTCTTCATCCATAACCACCATGCCGCCCGATCCCATGATACAACCGGCTTCCTTGAGCTTCTCATAATCAATTGGCGTTTCAAGTAATTCTTTTGGGATGCAACCACCAGAGGGCCCTCCAGTTTGTACTGCTTTGAACGATTTACCTTCAGGAATGCCTCCACCAATACCATAAATCATTTCTTTTAGTGTAATTCCCATAGGTACTTCAACAAGACCAGTGTTATTTATTTTACCAACGAGAGAAAAAATCTTTGTGCCTTTGCTTTGTTCAGTACCTATTCCAGCAAACCATCTCGATCCTTTTTTTATTATATACGTAATATTTGCCCAGGTCTCTACATTATTGATAATGGTTGGTTTATTCCACAAACCTTTTTGTGTTGGGAACGGTGGTCTTTGCCGCGGTTCACCTTTTTTTCCTTCAACAGATGCAATCAGTGCAGTTTCTTCACCGCAGACAAATGCGCCCGCTCCCCTTACAATAGTTATATTAAAATCAAAACCTGATCCAAGGATATTTTTACCAAGTAAACCATGCATCCATGCTTGTTTTATTGCATTTCTCATGGTTTCTACTGCTATGGGATATTCATCTCGAACATAAACAATTCCCTGGTTTGCACCGACAGCAAATGCTCCAATTAACATCCCCTCAAGAATACTGAATGGATTGCCTTCGATAAGACTGCGATCCATATATGCACCAGGGTCGCCCTCATCAGCATTACAAATAATGTATTTCTGATTTCCCTTAGATTTTCTGCATGATTCCCATTTTAAACCAGTAGGAAAACCTGCACCCCCGCGGCCTCTCAAGCCAGATTTCTTGATTTCATCAATTATTTTCTCAGGATTCATACTTTTTAGTGCTTTTACTGCTGCTTCGTAACCGCCGATTGTAAAATAATCCTCGATTTTATACGGATCAAGTGATCCGTTATCAGCAAACACTATACGTTTTTGTCCCTTGTAGAATTGAACATCTTTTTCAAAAATAATTTTTTTGCCGGTTATAGGATCAATATATAATAATCTGTCGATAATTTTTCCATTTACAATAGTATCAGTTATTATATCTTTTACATCCTTTGGTTTAATTTGGCTATAAAAAATTCCTTTAGGATTAATAACAACAATAGGGCCTTTTTCGCAAAAACCATGACAGCCTGTAACTTTTATAAGTACTTTATCTTGAAGTCTCTGTTTTTTAATCTCACGCCTAAATACTGAGATGACTTTTTTGCAACCAGAAGCATTACAACCAGTACCGCCACATATTGTTATCAATGTTTTCCCTTTCCCACTAATTTTTATACTTCTTTCTTTGATTTGTTTTAAATCTGCAGCATTCTGTATTTTTTTCATTTACTATCACTTTTTTAATTGATGCATGGTTTTATGATTATTTCTTTTTCTTTGAGTATTTCTTCAAGGTAGAAGCAACTTTCTTTGGATTCATCTGTCCATGGTACTTTCCATCGATAACAATTAAAGGACCCAATGCACAGGCACCAAGGCATCGAACTGTTTCAAGAGTAAATTTCTGATCCGGTGTTGTTTCATCAACACCAATCTGCAATTGATTTTGAATTTCTTGTAAAACTTTAGGTCCCCCTCTAACGTGACATGCCGTTCCCGTACAAGTTGTTATAATATGGTCTCCACGAGGATACAAATAAAAAGATTTATAAAATGTGGCCAAACTATAGACATCAATTAATGGAATGTCGAGTTTTTCAGAAACATATTTGAGTGTTTCACATGGAAGCCAGCGATTTGCAACCTGTATCTCCTGTAATATTGCTATTAAAGCAGATTTTTGGTATTCATGCTTCTTAAGTATTTTATCAATTTCTGCTGATCTCAATAAAGCACGTCCCCCTATAGGTGAGTTTTGAATGCATGTTCTATTTTAATAACTTGTGATTTTTTATTATATTAACGGCCATTACTTAATATATTTATAATATATTATATTTTTGCAGTGGATTTTGTTTATTTACTTTAACTGAAATAGTTTGTAATTTTCAACCTGTTAAATACGTCCAAATAAAACACTAAAAAAATGTATAACCCACAATGTAAAACTTTGACTGTTCGCCTTTGGTACTAAAGTTTTAATAATAGAGTATGATACGGAGCACGAATAATAAGGAGGTCAATTGTATGGACGAAAGTATTAAAGCATTCATGGAAAAAGTCATTGAAAAAAATCCAGGTGAAAAAGAGTTTCATCAGGCAGTTCAAGAAGTTGTCGAAAGTATTATGCCATATATAGAGAAGAACCCTAGATATAAAAAAAATAAAATTTTAGAACGAATTGTTGAGCCTGATCGTACAATAATGTTTCGTGTTCCCTGGGTGGATGACAAAGGGGAAATTCAGGTTAATCGTGGTTATCGTGTTGAGTTTAATAGTGCAATTGGTCCCTATAAGGGTGGACTTAGGTTCCATCCAAGTGTCACTCTTAGTATTTTAAAATTCCTTGGTTTTGAACAGATTTTTAAAAATAGTTTAACCGGCCTCCCTATGGGAGGTGGAAAGGGTGGATCTGATTTTAATGCTCGTGGTAAATCAGATATGGAAATCATGAGATTTTGTCAGTCATTTATGATGGAATTGTATAGACATATTGGACCAAATACAGATGTACCTGCAGGCGATATCGGCGTTGGAGGTCGGGAAATTGGTTATCTCTTTGGAACATACAAGAAACTGAGAAATGAATTTACTGGTGTATTAACTGGCAAAGGAATCAAATGGGGAGGAAGTCTTATAAGACCTGAAGCAACAGGATATGGCGCAGTATATTTTGTACAGGAAATGTTAAAAAATCAAAATGAAAATTTAAAAGGAAAAATAGTTACGATCTCTGGATTTGGCAATGTAGCGTGGGGTGCAACATTAAAACTGAATCAGCTCGGTGCAAAAGTGGTAACATTGTCTGGCCCCGATGGATATATCTATGATAAAGATGGGATTAAAGGAGAAAAAATTGATTATTTACTTGAGATGCGTGCATCAAATAACGATCGTGTTGAAGATTACGCAAAGAGATATAATGTACCGTTTTACGCAGATAAAAAACCTTGGGAAGTTAAATGTGATATAGCTATGCCTTGCGCCACTCAAAATGAGATGGATGAAAACGATGTAAAAATGCTCATAAAAAATGATTGTAAACTCATTGCAGAGGTTTCTAATATGGGCTGTACAGCAGAAGCTGCAAAACTTGCAACAGAAAAAATAACGTTTGGCCCCGGAAAAGCTGTTAATGCTGGCGGTGTAGCAGTCTCAGGTCTTGAAATGACACAGAATAGCATGCGAATCAGCTGGACATCTGAAGAAATTGATAAACAGCTTCAGCATATAATGAAAAATATTCATGATTCCTGTATGAAATATGGTCATCTATCAAAAGATAAAATTGATTATATAAAAGGCGCAAATATTGCAGGGTTTGTTAAAGTCGCTGATGCAATGCTTGATCAGGGGATTGTTTAGTTACTCCTTTTTAATCCCAATCTTTTTTTTTTATTAAAAAAAATTTAATAAACTAAATGCGTATTGAATAAATAATTCTATATAACGATGTGGCCTAATGAAAACAAATGATAGGGACCAGTATGATTTATTAACAAAAGAAAGCTTTGAAGAAACATACGAACTTCGCAGCCAAATATACCACTCACTGATGCCGTTTAGAGTTAAAGAGATTCTTATTGTTTCAAGTTTATATGACTCATTTATCATCGAGGAGGAAGGATTAATTGCTGAATTAGTCATAGGAGAATACCAACACCTTTTACTAAGCTCACCACCACGAGTTACACGTGTATCATCTGGAATTAAAGCAATATCAAAGATAAAAGAACGCGGGTATGATCTAGTAATAACAATGGCTAAAAATATTGGGATGGATCCTTTTCAATTCGGTAAAAAAATAAAAAAAATACGTCCAGAAATACCGGTTATTCTATTAGCAACAGACAGAGCTGATATAAACCAATTCCAAGAGAAAAACATTGAAGATAATAGTATAGACAAAATTTTTGCTTGGGCAGGGGATCCAACATTATTTCTTAGTATTATAAAGTATGTTGAAGATAAAATAAACGTTCGCTATGATACAGAAAATGGAAATGTTAGAGTAATTATTATGGTGGAGGATTCAATCCATCATTATTCCATGCTTCTACCAATTCTTTTAACCGAGGTTGTACAGCAGACACGACATTCTCTTTCTGATGATTTAAATGAGATGCAAAGACTTTTACGCAGAAGAGCAAGACCAAAAATATTACTCGTAGAGACTTATGAAGACGCAATTGCTTATTACAAAAAGTACGAAAAATATATCTTAAGCGTACTTTCTGATGTCTCCTTTAAACAAAAAGGACGTATGAATCCTAAAGCAGGATATAATTTTTTACAAATGATCCGTAACCGATCATCTTATCTACCATTACTTATGCAATCTTCTGAAGAAAAAAATCAGTCAAAAGCAGAAGAATTAGATGCCTATTTTTTAAATAAAAACTCGCCAACAGTAACACAAGATTTACAACATTTTTTATTAAATCATTTAGGGTTCGGAGATTTTATTTTTCTTCTACCAAAATCTGAAAAAACATCAAATAAAGAGGGAGACAAGTTAAAAATTTTTGACAGCCATGTTCAGACAACAGAAATTGCACGTGCATCAAATATGAAAGAATTTGAGGAATCATTACAAAGAGTTCCTCTTGAATCAATTTTGTATCATTCACAGAGAAATCAATTTTCAAATTGGCTGATGGCTAGATGTGAATTTGATCTTGCAGAAAAATTACGACCTATAAAAGCATCTGATTTTTCAGATATTACTACGATTAGAGAATATTTAATTACAATATTTAACAATGCAAGAAAAAATAAACAACGTGGGATTATTACTGAGTTTTCTAAACAAAAATTTGAATTTGACTGCTCTTTCACTCGCCTTAGAGGAGACTCTCTTGGAGGGAAAGGGAGAGGATTAGCCTTTATGCGGGCGTTGTTAGCTAGATATAAAATTGATAAAAAATACAAAAATGTATTAGTAAAGGTGCCAAATTCAGTTGTAATCGGTACCCTTGAATTTGATAGATTTATAAATGATAATAATCTTTATAGATTTTTCAACAATAAAAAACTTACTGATAAAGAAATTGCAAAAGAATTTGTAAAATGTGAAATATGTGAAGAATTAAAGGAAAATCTAACGGTTATATTGAAACATTTTAAATCACCGATTGCAGTACGTTCTTCAAGTCTTTTAGAAGACTATCAAAACCATCCTTTTGCAGGGATGTATAATACCTATTTTTTACCAAATAATCATGGAGACGACCTGATACGATTACAGCAGATATGTCATGCTATAAAATTAATATATGCATCTGTTTTTTATAGAGAACCCCGGTTATACGCTGAATCATTATCATTAAAAATAGAAGAAGAAAAAATGGCTATTATAATACAAGAATTAGTAGGAAAACAATACAATGGTTACTTTTACCCAACTTTATCAGGAATAGCAAAATCCTATAATTTTTATCCTATATCTCATCAAACAGCTGAAGACGGAATAGCCAATATAGCAGTTGGTTTTGGTAAAACTGTAGTTGGTGGTGAGAAAATATTTAGATTTTCACCACGATTTCCCCAGATTAATCCTGATTTTTCAACTGTCGAAACCTCATTGGAAAACTCACAGCGTGAGTTATATGCCCTAGATATGTCAAATAAAGAGATTGATTTAAAAAAATTAGATATTAAAAGCTATAAAAAATTAAATATTACTGATATAATTAAAGATGATTCATTAAATTTAGTTGCGAGTACATATGATAGAAACGACGGCGTCATAAGAGATGGTCTTTACGATGAAGGATATCCTCTCATTTCTTTTGCAGGTATTTTAAAATATGACGCGTTTCCTTTAGCACCGATTCTTCAGGACATTTTAGCTATTGGTCAAAAAGGTATGGGTTCTGCAGTTGAATATGAATTTGCTGTAAATATCGACCCAGAGGACAAATTACCACAAACATTTGCTATCTTACAGGTACGCCCATTTGTAATCTCACAAAAAAACCATAACATTGAATGGGACAAAATAAAACAGGAGGAAATATTTATACGTTCAGATAAATCATTAGGAAACGGTTGTATAGATGACATATATGATATTGTGTATATTCCATATGATAGTTTTGATTCATCAAAGACAGTTGAGATGGCTCAAGAAATCGGAATTCTAAATAAAAAATTTATCTCTACTTCATCGCCATATTTGTTGATAGGTCCTGGACGATGGGGGACTCAGGATCGATGGCTTGGAATACCTGTTCTATGGAGTCACATCTCAGGTGTTAAAATTATAGTTGAAACAGGATTTCAAAATTATAATATCAAACCTTCCCAAGGAACACATTTTTTTCATAACATTACTTCACGAGGAATTGGCTATATAAATATAGCGTATAATTCAGAAAATTCTTTCATTGACTGGAACTGGCTTAACAAGCAAAAGAAAACAAGAGTATTGAAGTTTGCTACACATGTACATTTAAATTCACCAATAAAAACTATACTTGATGGAAGAACTGGCCAAGCAGTAATAAAAAAATAAGTAATTCAGTTAATACATTCTCATCAAGTAGTGAACCAACAAAATTTGTAATGCAGCATTCCTTATTGACAACAACATATTGTTAGATTTAATTAATGCAACTGAGCCAACCACAATGCTCATTTGAGAGTTTCCAGCATAATCAATTGCAATCACTTGAGCAGTCTCACCTTTTCCTTCGCATATAATCTCCCAGGGTTCAGCTGTAGCTTCTGCACTAAATTAATTGTTTTATCCGCAGATGAAAAATCTGAAAATTAGAATATTGAAAACAATGCGAACTGTGCGTTAACAATTAAATAAAAAATAATTAAAAGAGTTATTAAACAAAGTTCACAATTCAGGTCACAAAAACAAGCTCTTAATCAAGGGATTATAATGTATGAAATCATAAATAAAAAACAATTATCTAATACCGTAAAACTTATGGAAGTAAAAGCACCCCTTGTTGCTAATAAAGCACTAGCAGGGCAATTCATAATATTACGAATCGATGAGAAAGGAGAGCGAATTCCCTTAACTATCGCTGACTATGATCGGACAAAAGGAACTATTACTATAATTTTTATGGAAGTAGGAAAAACAACAAAACAACTTGGATCATTAAACGTCGGCGACAAGATATTAAATTTTGCAGGACCACTTGGTATGCCTTCAGAGATAGAAAAATATGGGACTGTCGTCTGCATTGGTGGCGGAGTTGGAATCGCACCATTGTTTCCAGTTGTACGTGAATTAAAAAAAGTAGGAAATCATGTAATTAGCATCCTTGGGGCAAGAAACGAGAAACTATTAATGCTTGAAGACGAAATCAAACAATACAGTGACGAGTTCCATATTTGTACAGATGATGGATCTAAAGGAACAAAAGGATTTGTAAGTAATCTGCTTCAAGATATTATAGATAAAGGAACCCCTATCGATATTGTCTGGGCAATTGGACCTGTTATCATGATGAAAGTTGTTTCTGATTTAACAAAAAAATATAACATAAAAACAATGGTGAGTCTTAATCCTATTATGGTTGATGGAACAGGCATGTGTGGAGGATGCCGGGTAACAGTTGGTGAAGAAATTAAATTTGCCTGTGTTGACGGACCAGAATTTGATGGGCATAAGGTTGATTTTGATAATTTAATGCTACGGAATCGTCGATTTATAAAAGAAGAACAACATGCTTGTAAAATCGCCGGAGTTAAAATATAATGGCAATTCAGAAAAAAAAACATCCTATGCCGGAGCAGGATCCAAAAAAACGTATTCAAAATTTTAACGAAGTACCCTATGGATATTCTGAAGAAACAGCAATTAAAGAGGCAAAACGATGTATTCAATGTAAAAACAAACCCTGCATGAAAGGCTGTCCTGTTGAAATAGATATTCCTGATTTTATTAAAGAACTTGCCCAAGGAGATATTGACAAAGCAGTTGAAGTTTTAAAATCAAAAACAAGTTTACCTGCGGTCTGTGGCCGAGTTTGTCCATATGAAAATCAATGTGAAGCAGAATGTACTTTGTTAAAAATGGGAGAGCCGGTGGCAATTGGGCGATTAGAGCGTTTTCTAGCAGACTACGAACGCAACAAAGGCATGAAGATTTCAAAAAAAGCACCATCTACAGGAAAAAAAGTTGCAGTTGTAGGTGCCGGCCCTGCAGGATTAACCTGCGCTGGTGATCTGGCGAAAATGGGTCATTTAGTAACTGTATTTGAAGCATTACATGCTCCAGGCGGAGTTTTAATGTATGGCATTCCTGAATTTCGGTTACCTAAATCAATTGTACATGCAGAAGTTGACTATATCAAAAAGCTTGGAGTGAAAATATATTATGATGTTGTGGTTGGTAAAACAATTACTATTCAAGAGCTATTAAAAGATTTTGATGCAGTTTTTATAGGAACCGGAGCAGGACTTCCCAATTGGTTGAACGTTCCAGGGGAAAGTTTAGATGGAGTCTATTCTGCTAATGAGTTTTTAACACGAGTTAATATGATGAAAGCCTATAATTTCCCTAATCATAATACTCCTTGCGTTGTAGGTGAGATTGCTGCGACATTTGGTGCAGGAAATGTTGCAATGGATTGTGCACGAACAGCATTGAGAATGGGAGCAAAAAAATCATATATCATCTATAGAAGAACTGAAAAAGAGATGCCTGCTCGAATTGAAGAGATTCATCATGCAAAAGAAGAAGGCGTTATTTTTAAGCTGCTGACAAATCCTATTGAATTTATTGGTGATGATAACGGAAAAGTTAAAGCAGTTAAATGTCTGCAGATGAAACTTGGTGAGCCTGATCAATCCGGACGTCGTAGACCAGTTCCCATTCCAGATTCTGAATTCACCATAGAGATTGATACCGCACTGGTTGCCATAGGTCAGAGTCCAAATCCTTTGGTCCCTCAATCCTTTTCAGATCTAGAAACAGAAAAATGGGGTAATCTTAAAGTCGATGAGAATGGTCAAACAACAGTCCCTGGTGTTTTTGCAGGTGGCGATATTGCAACAGGAGCAGCAACAGTAATTCTTGCCATGGGTGCAGGCAAACGTGCTGCAAAAGCCATTGATGAGTATCTCAAGAAAAAATAAAACGTATTAGTTATCTTGATAGCTGGAATCGTCTAAATTTAAATTCACAATTATACTGAAGCTGAGAACCTATAATATATCCAACAATAAGATAAACAATAAGCAGTAAAATAGGAATGAAACCTGTTTTTCCAATAATCACAGAATAACCAAGGATTGCAGCAAAAGTAACATCCAGAAGTATCGTTTTTCTATGTTCTATTGCTTTTTCCTTTGTAGCAAATCGATAGAGAATAAAGATTTGAGAGGGGACTCCATAAATTAAGAGAAACAAGAGATAATATATATTTTGATAGTAAATATAGCCTAGGAAACAAAAAATGAGAAATCCTATTTTTAACATAACACCATAAATAAAATAGGGATGGGTGAAATCAAGCTTCTTATTATTTTTTACATTTGTTATCACAGCAAAACTTTTCACTCCAACACTTCGATCTGCATTAACATCTTTAAGACCGTTTTCCCATTGCGCAAATGCTGATGCTGCAAAAATGACTATACCCATAAAAATCCAAGTATATACTGTTGGCATTCCTCCTACAGCAAACACGCCAAATAAAATATAAAACCCATAGGATATTGAAAAGGAAAAATCATAGGATAGAATATATTTTTTTCCCATCCATCCATACCATACAAGCCACAGATAGGCGGGAATAAAACAGAGAAATGTCATGAGAAATGAAAAAAAATCAGCGGTAACAAGGGGATAAAACACAAGTAGTGTGCAAATAATTGTTGAAGCATAGAAAAACCGTAATGCTTCTTTTTTTGAGAGAAGTCCAATAGATACAGGATTTCTTGATGGAACATAGGTATGTGAATCAAGCTTGATATCCCCTAAAGCAATATAGGTATTAAGTGCTGTATGAGCAAAAATTGCTACTATTGTAAAATAAATAATATCATACCATCTCAGTCCCACCGTTGATGTCAACGCGCCAACAATAGAAATTGTTGCAGATGTTGTTATTCCTTGTGTCCTGCCAATATCGGCAAAACACCGTAGTTTTTCAAGCATTTAAAGGAAAAATGTATTTTGATTATAAAAAGATATAGGACGAAAATCGATGGGTTTTTATGGCATTTAGGTTTTACCAGGTAAGAAATGATAAAAGATTATTTAGAGATCAGTCGCCTCTTTAATATGGGCCTTACCGGTGTCGCACCAGTATTAGGCGCATTGTCCATGTGGTTAATTCAAGAAATAACATTAATTCATTTATTTATCCTTTTTTGTATCGGCTGTTTTTCTCATGTCTATGGTTTTGTCCTCAACGATATTAAAGATACCGCTGTTGATAAACTCTCTAATGAACTATTTGCCCGTCCTCTCGTAAGCGGGAGTATCTCTCGCAAAAAAGCGACAATATTTGCCATATCCTGTATGATATTATCTTTTATTGTATCAATAGTGTTTTTTAGAGATATCCTAAGTTATATCTACCTTGTTTCAATATTATTGATAGCCTATATTCTTGCGACTATCTATAATTTTGCAAGTAAAAAATATCCAGGGATGGATTTTTTTGTTGCTGGTGCCGTTTTCTTTCTGATTTTATTTGGTGCAGCAACAGTTTCAATACAGCATTTTTGGTCAAATTATTTAATCTGGATTGTTGCTTCTATTGGAGCAGTTCAAGTATTATTTATGAATATGATAAATGGAGCAATTAAAGATATAGATCATGACAAACAAGGTAGTGCTAATACCTTAGCGATTTGGTTGGGTGCACAAACATATAAAGGAAAAATTACATTGCCAACCTCATTTAAAGCTGTTGGGTATCTTGTTGAAATCGTACGTAGTGTCTTAATTTTTATTCCCTTTTTTATTCTTCCATTCTTTTCACGTCAGCTTAATAATCCATTTGTTCTTTTAAGAATTGGACTTCTTATTTTTTTGACTGTCATCATATTATTTTCAATTAGTAAACTTTTTTCTATACAAAAATTCAATAGAACGTATATTCGAAAATGGATTGGGATAATTGTTATCGTCATGTATGCAACAACACCAATTATGCTTAGTACCATCAATGTCTTTTTTGCTTTTATTGCATTTATTCCACCACTTTGGTTTATTATAA
The DNA here is from genome assembly GCA_046496795.1 of Thermoplasmatota archaeon. GTDB lineage: Archaea > Thermoplasmatota > E2 > DHVEG-1 > DHVEG-1 > JAUWYM01. The sequence continues at coordinate 16,079 of JAWOGM010000053.1, read as the reverse complement.
GTAATATAGCTTTGCATGGTACAATACTTGAACCAAAAACAATGTAAAAAATAGGTAAAATCATATCTATTGAGATAAACTATTTTGACTTAAATTTGTTTAAAATAATAAATTTTATTTCTATCTAACCTATATAATACCAATACATAATCACTACAAACTCTTTCTCCTTTTTTTAGCAGCTTTTATAAAACCATTAAATAAAGGAGATGGTTTCATCGGCCGTGACTTAAATTCAGGATGAGCTTGTGTTGCAATAAAGTACGGATGACCAGGTAGTTCCATAAACTCCATTAAAACACCATCAGGAGATCTGCCCGAAAACACTAGACCATTAGTCTCAAGGATATCAACGTACTTCGGATTTACCTCATAACGATGACGGTGACGTTCGTAAACTTTATTTTTCATATCATATAGGTTATGGATTAATGACCCCTTTTTTAAAAGAGCAGGATATGACCCAAGTCTCATTGAACCGCCATATCGAGATTCATTAAGAATTTTTACTTGCTCAGGTATAAAATCTATCACAGGATGAGGGGTGTTTTTTTCTATTTCCGATGAGTTTGCGTCTTTTAAATTACAAATATTTCTTGCATATTCTACGACAGCAAGCTGCATCCCTAAACACAATCCAAGAAAAGGAATATTATGTTCACGGGCATATTGTATAGTAGCGATTTTTCCTTCTATTCCAGAAAAACCAAAACCGCCAGGGACAATAATACCATCAATATTATCTAGATTTGAAAGATTTTCAGGATGTTTTTCAAAAACCTTTGAATCGATCCATTCAATTTCAGGGTTTAGATTATTTTCCCATGCAGCATGTTTCACCGCCTCGATAACAGAGATATATGAATCTGAAAGTTTATAAGCTCCAATATCAAAATACTTTCCAACAATACCAATGGTTATTTTTTTATCCAGTTTTTTAATTTTTGTGATATAATTTTTCCATGGTTTTAAATCATTTTTTTCTTTTCGGAGATGAAGTTTTCGGAGAATTTTTTTACATAACTCTTGCTCTTCAAAAAGTAATGGAACTGCATAAACATTATCTACATTTGAATCAGAAATGACATCATCTTCAGATACATTACAAAAAAGGGATATCTTCTCTTTACGTACATGATCTAATGGTATCTCTGTACGAACAACTATAAAATCAGCCTGTATACCAATCTCCCGAAGAAGCTTCATTGAATGCTGTGTTGGTTTTGTTTTTGCCTCACCTAATGTCTCTAACACCGGAACATAGGTAACATGAATATAGATGACATGATCTCCGTCATATTTCATCTGTCTAACTGCTTCAAGAAACAAAACATTTTCATAATCACCAACAGTTCCACCGATTTCTACAATAACAAAATCATATTTTTTTTCTTGGCCGGGACGCCGAATTCTTTGTTTAATTTCATCAGTCACATGTGGAATTGGTTGCACTGTTTTCCCTAGATATTTTCCTTTTCTTTCTTTATCAATAACTGCACCGTAGACTTGCCCTGTTGTTATATTATGATATTTAAGGATATCAATATCTAAAAAACGTTCGTAATGGCCAAGATCTTGATCAATTTCTCCTCCATCTTCAGTTACCCATACTTCTCCATGTTCTGTTGGACGTAATGTTCCAGCATCACAGTTAATGTATGGGTCTATTTTCATTGCAGTTACTTTATAGCCGTGGATTTGTAATATTTTTCCAATTGATGCTGAAGTTATTCCTTTACCAAGGCCAGATATAACGCCACCTGTGATAATAATGTAGTTAACCATCTACCGTTCCACCCCAATAAACAGATATAGGCAATACCGTGTTTGTTTTAAATCATTTTTGTTTTAAAAAAAATTATTACTAAAAAAGTTTGCTTTATTTATCAAAATATTTTTTCTTAACTAAATAATGACATAAAAATTACGCCACAGCCAAACCAGCTTATCGCAAGAAGAAAAAACCAAGCGTTTTCAATTCCCAAAATGATACCTGCTAGAATTAAAATCCATGGTGATATAAGTAATAAAAACAATTGTAGTAACGTTTTGTAATTATCGGTTAGGTTAATATCCATATGACATCCTTATTACCCTTTAATTTGCATTCGTATAATGGATGTATTATTTAAGCTTAATTGTTTCAATAAAATAATATTTCTATCTGGAGATTCTTTTGAGAAATTCTTAATTATAAGACCATCCTACAAAATAAAAGTTCTGTCTTGATAGATAATTCAGTTAATTTTTCCATATTTCAATAAAAAATTTATTTAAAAATTTAGGTTAAATATATAAATAAGGCATATATTTTTATATTTTGGAGTGTCCATAATATATGATCCCTGAAAATCTGTATATAGCCTTTCTTCTCACTACATTAGCAGGGTTATCAACTGGGATTGGCAGTACAATTGCATTATTTATTAAAAAACCAAAAACTAACTATCTCTGTTTTAGCCTGGGACTGTCTGCAGGAGTAATGATTTATGTATCTTTTATTGAGCTCTTACCCGAGGCTTTTAACGAGATTGGGCAACTATGGACAGTCTATGCTTTTTTTACAGGTCTTATCATAATGGGAATTATAGATTTATTAATACCTGACTTTGAAAATCCACATCATTATAAACTGATAAAAATAGATAAAAATCAAAAAAAAGTTGATAAGAAATTAATGAGAGTAGGTCTTCTAACTGCTCTTGCAATCGCTATTCATAATTTTCCTGAAGGAATCGCTATATTTGGTTCAACTCTGGTAAATGTTGAATTAGGTATATTAATTGCTTTTGCAATAGCAATCCACAACATTCCTGAAGGAATTTCTGTGTATATGCCCATATTTTATGCAACAGGAAATAAAAAGAAAGCATTTCTATATTCATTTTTATCAGGATTATCTGAACCAATTGGTGCAGTGATTGGATTTTTTATATTACTACCTTTCTTATCAGAATGGGTGTTATCATTTCTTTTAGGCTTAGTGGCAGGCATTATGGTATATATTTCAATTGACGAGTTATTGCCTGCAGCACATCAATATGGTCATAGTCATTGTACAATGTTTGGTTTTTTATTGGGTTTGTTTATAATGGCTGTTAGTCTTTTTATGTTATAAAATACGAATAAGGATCTGATCAATAAGTAATGACTATTCGTCTTGGTTTATCATTATTGTTAATGAATATCCTTTACTTTTCCTAAATACGATCCATCAAGAAGATATACAGAAGTTTTGTTTATATCAATTATTTTCTGAAAAGGCCCTATCATTGAATCAGTATTTATTGCAATTCCCCCACATAATGGATTAAATGCAGGCATGACAATTATAGTTGTTTTTAAAAGAGAGTGATAGCGCTGCGATAAAGAAGAATCTCCTTTACCACGCAGCCAACATGATTCATAGCTTCTATAGCCAAGTCTATCAGTCAGCAGTATTCTTGGATGATTATGTGCAATAATAACAGTATTACATTGCATAATTTCTTCTTTTGGCCATCGATGACCGTGAACAAAAGCAATCTCATCAATCACACATCCATCTGATGGATGGATGATAATTTCAGATGGCACTATCTTTTGTATACCTCCATCATGATTACCTGGAATAATGTGTATCTCACCTATATTTAGTATAGATTCAACAAAACGTTTAACATCACCTCTTTCTTGAATAGTGGAGGAGGGGATATTGTGTTTAACATCTCCAAGTAAAATTATTTTCTCAGGGATATAGCGTTTAATAAGATGAAGAACACGGTTCATCATAAAAAAAGTCTGTGAACAAACATGTAAACCGCTCTGATAAAGTTCTCGTTCTATACCAATATGTAGATCTGCAAGAACAAGAATCTTTTTCTCTTTGATAAAAAGTGCGGGCTCACTGGGTATTGGTTGAATTGAAGCAGGATTCATTATTATCCCATAGCAAAAAGACTAGCCGGACTTACAAACAACAATATAAGATTAATAAATAATTTAACATAGAGAGCAGAAAAAATCCATATACCAAACAAACCAATACCTTTGCCAAGAGATCTTCCAGATGTTCCTATACCAATAAATTGTAGTCCTGAATTTGTTATGATTCGTATCGGTAACGCAAGAGCAAAAAAACCAATACTCCATAAGATAAGCTGAATAAGAATAAAAACAATCAAAATTAATGATAGCCCTTGCCCAAGTATTGCATCGATGATACTAGTTCCAAATTGATAACTTATCTCCCTATCTACTAAAATAAAAACAACTATTAACATAGATATTTGAAAGAATAATGAAAATTTTTTTATTTTTTCCATGGTAATTTCATTAATTTGTTTAAATTGTTTGGATTGTATAAATTTAGGATAAAAACGGAATAATATAAACAAGACTAGTGCAATAATCCAAAAAATAAGAATTAGAATCGGAAATGCTATCCCGGTATCACTTTTATTTGCTTGGGCAGTATACATATGATCTCCTAAAAAGATAAGACGAAAATCTCCATGTATTATTGGTGTGTTTGTTTCATTTGATAATGTTATTTCATATGTATTACCGCGGGCAAAACCAATCTGTGAGAAGGATTGAGTAGTTCCATCAATGATTACAGTATCCTGTGTATTAACCAAAATCAATCCACCATTTACTATGGGGGAAACAGCAGAGAGAACTGATTCAAATTCCTTTATATTTTCAGAAATATCAGAAATTATTTCAATATGTTCAGATGAATTTGTAATATCGTCAAGAATTGTCATAATATCTTGAGTTGGAGAATCTGATGGAGAAATAGAAATACTTGTTGTATGAGAATCATTTGAATTTAAAGGCAATAGATACAATGAAGAATCCTGGTAAATGCTATAGTCTTCATCTTCAATAACAAAAATATATTCATTTGATATCCCACTCCATAAAATTGTTCCATCTGATTCTTGAATCTGTATTTTTTGGTTAGTTTCATAGGGTATTAGATAGCTAGGTTCTCCAGTGAATTGTGCTGTTAAAGTAGAACTGGATGCTATGACTAAAAATTGATTGGGAGTACTACTCTGTATTGTTTGATTAATAATTGAACAAATGGCATATGACAATTCTGATTCTACATACATGCCTCCGTGATGTGATGCAATAAGAATAGGTCCTTTTTCAGCTATTATATCGATATCTGTATATGTCGTAGCATTTAACTCTGAAATGTTATCCATATTTTTTAATAACTCTGGCGATAAAGAGTCAACATGAATCATTTTCATCCTATCTATAGACTTGATCACTGTATATCCAAAAAGCGGTATGACATTAATTTCATAAACTAAGGGATGATCTTGGATGATATCCATTTCAAAACCTTCAAAAACCCCGTTAATGCTTGTTTTTCCAATGAAAAAACCTTGGGTTTGGCTATCTAATACAGCTGTTAAAGTAGCGGTAGGCGATAGTATTTGTGCACTTGCTGAAAGAGAGAAGAAAAAAATGGCAAATATGAATATAGCTAAAAATTTTTTCATGTTACTAATACATAAAAAATAATGCTATAAATAATTTTGCAGTACATAAGGAATTGTCTCTATAATATCTGTTGAAAGCAATCCATAGGATTTCTTACAAAATGCAACATTACCAGCTTCTCCATTTAGAAACGCTCCGATACGCATGGCATTAAATGGATTTATTCCTTTTGACAGCAATGCAACAATAATACCTGCAAGAACATCCCCTGTCCCTCCCACAGTCATCGCTTCGTTATGAATTTTATTTAACTTAACTTCTGTTCCATTAGTTATTATATCTATTGGTCCTTTTAAGAAGATATGACTGTTATATTGTTGTGCCCAATGGCAAATTGAGTTAATCTTCTCTTCTAAAGATTCTTCAAGATCAATTCCCGTCAAGGATTTAAATTCTCCCCGATGAGGTGTATATACAATTGGTGATTTTTTTATTCTTTCAAGATGTTTACCTACTGCATGAATTGCATCAGCATCGATAACAAGTGTTTTTTTTGTTTTAATTATACTTTCAACTATCTGTATAATTGCATCTTCAGTTTCTTTTGTTCTACCAAGACCGGGGCCTATAAGAACAGAATCAGATTGTTGTATGATATCATTTATAACTGGAATATCCTCAGGAGTTAAATAATCTGAACATAGTTCTTTTACTATAAAATTTGGAGAATATGAAGCGATAACTTTCCAGCATCTTTTAGGTGTTGCAATATAAACAAGATCTGCTCCGGTTCGTAAAGCTGCCATTGCTGATAGAGCAGGTGCACCGGTATAAGGACCCCCGCCAATAATGAGAACTTTCCCGTTTTGTCCTTTATGTGATTGTTTATGGGATCGTGGATACAAATGTATGAGTTCTCCGGGACCTACAAACCTAACCGCATCAGAGGGAATGCCAATGTCAACTATCGTTATTTTACCACAATTCTCTGCATTCATACCTTCTTTGATGTCATGAAAAGTAATTGTAGAATGTGGTTTAATTGAAAGGTTTGTTCCAAAACCTGTAGGCATATCAACAGATATTTTTATCTTATTTTGTGCAGAATTTATTTTTTTAACTAATGTTGAAAAAGGTTCCCGTAATTCACCAGAAATACCAATACCAAGCATTGCATCGACAATAATAGTATGTTCATCTAATAACCTATCAATATCTTTTATTTGATTGTAGAGGGGGATTTTTAATTCTTGCAATTTATTAAAATTTTTTTTTGCATTGGATGTTTTTAAATTTGTATCCGTTAAAAAAACTGATATAGAAAAATTTTTTAACAGATATCGGGCTGCAACAAAACCATCTCCCCCGTTATTGCCAACTCCGCAGAAAATAAGGATTTTTTTAGTTTTAATGTTAACGGAATTAATGATAAATTCTGATATTGATTTTCCTGCGTTTTCCATAAGAGTAGTTGTAGATACACCAAAATATTCAGAGTTTGTATCTAAAATTTTTGTCTCTATCGCTGAGATCATACAAAGATGTTAAACAAGAAGTGCTCTATAAATTTTTACAATTATGTAAAAATGGGATTACAATCAATAATTTTTTAAAAATTTTAGAAGTGCATTAATATGAGTGATAGTGTTGATTATTTCATATTATAAATTTTTCTAATAGGCCAGGATATCTCGATTTTTTCTTTATCAAATCTTTCTTTTAACGCTTTTATAAACTCGTTTCTAACAACAAAACGAGTTATTGGCTTTTCCACTCGCAGAATTGTGATAAAATTAATGTTTGAATCTCCAAACTCTCTGTACCTAAAAGCAGGTTCAAAATCTTTAACTGCACCTTCAGTATTTTTCTGTATTTCTTTTGCAACTTCTAGGGTTATTTGTTCAACTTTTTTAAGATCTGATTCATAGGCAACACCACAAGGAACCCAGATAGATAAATCTTGTTTTGGTAGGGAATAATTGATGATTTTACTTTCTGCAAGTTTGTTATTTGGTATTATTAATAGATTGTCTGTAAGCATACGAATCCTGGTTGATCTCCAGCCGATATCTACCACAAAACCTGAGGTATCGGCATCAAGTTCTATGAAGTCACCAACACGGATGGGATGATCAGAAATTAGATGTATACCTGCAAAAAAATTTGATAAAGTGCTTTGAAGAGCAAGACCTATTGCCAAAGCACCAAGACCTACCCCTGCAATTAATGGTGTTATATCAATTTGGAAATATCCTATAATTACAATAAATGCTAAGATAAAAATTATTGCAGAAATCATTTTATAGATAAGACCTGGTGGTTTATCATAACTTTTGGTAACCTTCATCCAACTAGTCATTAAAACTGAGATAACTCTAGAAATCAACAAAGCAATTGTTATTGTAATAAATGCAAAAAATATTGCGTCTAAAACAAAGAATTTATTAGAACTAACATAAAATACACAGAAAGCACAGGATGGATCTGTAAGAAAATTTAGTGATTTCAAAGCAGTATAAAGACCAGATAATAAAACAAGTAATACAACAGGTTTTAAAAGCTGTCTAACAACATAACGTGCAAATCCTTTCTTGTTTTTAGCTGCTTTTTTTGCTATGATTTGTATAATAAGATATGAAATCGAAGCTAAAAGTATTGTTCCAATTAAAATTACTAAAAATTGAAGATACCCATTATTAAATATGTTTTCTAACATAAATATCAGTTCACCTATTCTTGTTGTTATCTAGTTGTTAACTAATATATTAATAAAATCTTTTCCGTATTAATCTAAAAGAAAATACAAATGATTTTATTTTCAAAGATATCTATAAAGTATCTTTGAAGTAGTTGAATCTGTTTCGAAATATAATATAGATTTGTTTTGATTTGATGAAGATTATTTTACCAGTTGTGATGTATATTCATCTCATGGCACGTTTATCAATAATTGCACCTGACAAATTTAAAGGTATTAAAAATATAACCGGTGTGTTAAGCGGTATAAATGCCAATGTTTAACCTTTAAATCTTGACCGACCCATTATCTCTATTTCAGTTGGTTCTGTTAAAAAATTGTTTAACTTTCAAAGGTGAAGCGTTGAGTATAACAAGTTTATATTTCAGGAAATAAAAAGAAAAGTATATCAGTGCTAAATACTTCGCGAAACCTCCAGAAAGTACCTGCCGCTATAACTGCAAGCAATATGATAAAATATAGCATACAGGGTCTATCTTTCCAGTTCATCTTTTTTTACACCTCAATTCTTACATAGATAAAAAGATTATGAACGGTAAATAATTTTTCTTTTTTTAAGTTTAAAATATATAATATTTTTAAAATATAAATAAATAATAGTAATACAACTATATAGACTTTAATAAAAAATTTAATTGGAGTGTAATAATATTTCTGTTCATCTTAAGTATTATCGAAATATTTGTCATACACCAACTTTATTTATTATTTTACCGTATCATACAGATGGCGATTTTTTCCATTAAATAGTTCTTAGTAAATATGAATGTTTTTCACTTTAAGTATACTAGCAAGAGAATCGACAGATATAATATTATATTCTAGGAAAAAGATTGATGAAAAAAATCTCCCGCCAGTCTGTGGTATTTCGCCCTAAGATATCATATACAATGACTTCGATTTCCTTATTCCCTAAAGCTCTTTTATTAAAATGCCACTTAAAAGGCTCTTCTGTATCAACATGAACCAGTCTTCCATTATAATAAAACTCGGCCCGAAGCAATGGTGCAGAAACATAATCAACCTCTGCCCATATCCAAATATCATTAAGAACCATTGTTTTATATTCACCTATTTCTCTTTTCTGTATGCCATCACGATAAAAAAATCCTATTTGAGGAGAAGTTATTCGTACCTGCGGAGGGTATTCAGTGGTATCTGCTAGATGAGCAAGTGTTGCTGCAATCAATCGAGTCGTATTTACCAGATAACTCATGTTCACATTAGTTATATCATCCTGAGGAGTATGCATATTTCCATCCCAATCAACTTGCCAGCATGCTATACATTCATATCCATATAAGAGAAAAGAGGCATAATCACTGCCTCTTAAGCCATGTTGTATTCGATTTATTCTTCCTTGGGTAACATTTAATCCAATAGGATAAGTTTCACTAATTATTTTAAAGATATCACTAACCCATACCACATCTTCACTAGCGGTAACTCTCATTTTTTTACTACCTTCATCATAGCCAATCATATCAGCGTTTATTTGAACAAGGATGCGGTCGTTTTTTTGATATGATTCTTTAGCATAAGCACGACTTCCCAACAAAGCAATTTCCTCCCCAGAAAACGTGATAAATTTTATGGTTTGTTGAAATTCAAATTGAGAGAGAGCGTAGGCTGCTGCAAGAACTGCTGCCGTACCTGAGCCATCATCATTTGCACCCGGTGAATTAGTAACTGTATCATAATGAGCGTTAAAGATAATTGTTGCACTATTGGGATCTTCACCAGGATGTGTAGCTATAATGTTTTGACTTTCATAAAAATGAGGATAGCGACGATTTCCCCATGCAGCCCAGTCATGAAATTGTGTATCTAATCCCATTCCAATAAACTGATCATAGATATATTCTGCAGCTTTCTCGCATCCATAAGTTCCCGTCATTCGTGGTCCAAACCCAACTAGAGTTTTTAGATATTCAAAAACCAAATCTTCATCAATAATGTTAAGAATTTGAGTAATTTTCTGATCATTATTATTTATGGTACTTGTCTTGTTCTCTATAAAAGCTGATGGTATTGACAGGGATAATGTTGAAATGCATAAAGTAAGAACAAGCAGAACAATACTTACCTTTTGTAGAGTTAAAGAAATCTTCTTTTTTATTAACATATAACTAAGAATGTATTTACTCATATTATATATTTTTTCTATAATAGAAAGGATAAAAGGCTATCCTTAATCACCAAATCTGAAAAAAATCAATGAAAAAATACTAATAACTACATTACTATTCCACTACCTTATTCCTCGATAATAAAGGAATTTTCAATATAACTTTAAAAAAAAGAGGGTATAAATATATGATGCCAGGAAAAATTAACCCACGGCAAATGAATCAGATGATGCGAAGACTTGGGATAAATGTAAAAAATATCGAAGATGTAGAAAAAGTCATCATCCGAACAAAACAAAAAGAATATGTGTTTGAAGATGCTGAAGTAACTCTGATGGATGCACAGGGTCAAAAAACATATCAAATAATGGGGAACCCACAAATACGTAGTCGCTCTGAAGATACATTAAAAGAAGATGTGAAACTTGTCATGCAACAAACAGGTAAAAGCGAAGAAGAAGCAAAAAAAGCATTACAAGAATCAGATGGAGACATTGCCCAAGCAATTCTTAACCTTTCCTCATAAAAAGAGAAGTAGTTTGATACTATGGATTATACTGATGCTATTAGTGTCTCAAACAATGAAGTCTTACTAAAGGTATATGTTATTTCAAATGCATCAAACTCTCTTTTTCCAGCAAACTATAATATCTGGCGAAACTGCATTGAAATCTATGTAAAAGCTAGTGCAAAAGAAAATAAGGCAAATCAGGAAGTTATCAGAATTATTTCTAAATATTTAAATGTGTTATCCTCAGATGTTACCATAAAATCAGGAAAAAAGAGTAAGGAAAAAATTATTGCTATAAAAAACATACAACATCATGGGATATGTAAAAAAATTAAGGAATCATTGCATGGACTATCATCAAATTCTTGAAGATTTAGAAACAATACTTTTCGAATTAAAACAAGAAAATAAAACAATACCAATCATAGTTGAAGGAGATAAAGATATTGAAGCATTACGTAGCCTTGACATTAATGGAGAGATTATTCGTTTTAATCAAGGTTTATCTATTCCAGATTTTTGTGACATGATCTCTCAACAATATAGAAAAATTATTCTTTTAACCGACTGGGACAAAAAAGGAGGGTATCTTTGTTCCACAATTAAAAAAAATCTAGAAAGCAGGGTATTTTGTAATACAGCATATCGTGAGCAATTTGCAAAAAAAACAATGATACGTACCGTTGAAGCATTACCATCTTGGATTAAGAATCTACAAATGAAAATAAATAAAAATTAATATGTACTTTCAATCTACTAAAAAAAGAAAATATATTCTATATAGGGTTTTGGGGGAGTTTGGTGAAAAATATTTTTGACAGAGGGCAAAAAAAATTATTAACCGATGAACACAAGTCATTTTCAAGTTTATGTGCTTTGTGTCGCGGCACAAAAATGTTGTGCGGAAAATCTCGCTGTCCTGTTGTTGTAAGGTTTCATTCACAAAAAAAGATTCAACCACTAATTAGTTCTTTACAACTTGGCGGTTCCTCCCCTCCAAGTGTTTTTGTGGGACGATATGGATACCCTAAAGTTGTGATTGGTCCGATGATCCCTCCTCTCATGGGAGATACCTCAGGAATTGATTCCCCTGAAACATGGTTAACAAAAACTCTTGAAGAAATTGTTGATTTTCGATCACAACTTGTTCGAGGGAAATTTGCTGTGGATATATTCGATGTTGAAAACAGAAATAAAGTTGTTGAGTTTACTCGGGAACTAGCCTTATCAAAAAACTCTGTCTATGCTGATGCTTTATTTAAAAAAAAGCCATATGGTCGAGTTGCTTTTTATGATGAAGTTCAACCCCATGGCCCTTCAGCACCATTAAAAAAACTTTCCATTACTAATCCCAAATATGATCAACATATCGAAAAGGCATATTATGACACGGATTTAAAATCTAAAGAAGCAATGATAACTGTTTACAAGAGAGGAATTCCTATATCAAAGATTCAACGAGCGTTCTCGGTTGGAGCTTTTGGAATTAAAAAAAACCGACGATTTGTACCAACTCGATGGAGTATCACTGCAGTAGACTCAACCATTGGAAAAGAATTAATGAAAAACACAAAGACATATCCATATATTAATGAATTTCGAACCTATTTTTTAAATCAATTTGATAATCGATGGATAATTCTTATGATGCCATCTGAATGGCAATATGAACTTATCGAAGCATGGTACCCCAACACAACATGGAACCAGTATGGCAATGAAATATCAATTTTTAACAGCTATGAGTTTTATGAAGGACGAACAACATATGCAGAAATAGGAGGATGTTATTATGCAGCAAGACTTGCAGTCAATGAGTTGCTTAATAAAGAACGGCGGCAGGCCGGAGTTGTGATTTTACGTGAGGCCCATCCGGGATATATCATGCCTATAGGAGTATGGAATGTTAGAGAAAGCGTGAGACGTGCTTTACAAGAAAGCTATCAAAAATATGATATGCTCTCTCAAGCTCTTGAATATGTTCAAACAACAATGGATATACCCATTCAACGATGGATTCGAAACAGTGCAGTTCTTAAAAATCAGTTATTTCAAAAAAGACTAGAGGATTTTGTATGAAAACAGTAACTATTAGAGAAATAGAATGTAAAACAGCGTTATCTACTTCAAAACTTCCAGGACTTACCTATTCATTAAATCCGTATAAGGGCTGTGAACATAACTGTGCTTATTGTTATGTCCCAAATGTTTTAAGAATTGATAGAAAACGATGGGGATGTTTTGTTGATGTTAAAAAAAATATACCTTCTGTTTTATCAAAAGAGTTAAAAATGAAAAAAAGAGGCGTTGTTGGTCTTTCCACGGTTACTGATCCCTACCAGCCGATTGAAAAGAAGTATAAACTTACAAAGTATTGTTTAGAGCAACTAAATAAATATAAATTTCCGGTGTGTATCCAAACAAAATCATCATTGATACTTCGAGATATTGATTTGCTTTCAGCATTTGATAACATAGAGGTATTATTTAGCATTTCAACAATAAAAAAGAAACAACAACAAACACTTGAGCCCTATGCATCCTCAATAAATAGAAGATTGACTGCAATGAAAAAATGTTCACAAGAAGGGATATCAACCTCTGTATTTTTTGGACCCATATTACCAATAATATCTGATCATGACATTGTTGAGAGCATACATAGTTTTATTGAGCATGGTGCATCAAAAATTTGGATAGATAAGTTAAATAGCAAACCCGGAATTAATGATAATATAAAAGAAAAACTTCTTGAAAATAGTGATGAATATAATACGTTTATAAAGTATCATGAAAAAGGAATCGACTACTATAAAAACAAAAGACAACAAATTATTCAGATTGGAAAAAATAGAAACATTAAAATTATTGATGCATTCTAAAAAACAAAAGAATATTTAAAATCTTATATATTGTGTTATTTACACAAAAAGAGAATATAAGGCAAAACATAGGATGATAATATGAACCTTTTCAATGAACTACTCAGTCAAAATAAAAAGCTTCATTTTTCATTGATAGATCCTGATAAACAAACCTTTGAAGAGGCGGGAAAAAGAGCGGAAACATGTGCACAATATGGTACAAATGCAATTATGATTGGAGGAACAACAGTTAAAGATAGAGAAACAGTATATAACACAATACAAGCTATTAAAAAAAATACAAATATTCCAACGATCTTATTTCCAAATTCTGCAGATATGTTATCAAAAAACGCTGATTATATTTTTTTTATGAAATTGTTAAATTCCAAAGAGGATAAATATCAGATTTTAGAACAAATGAAAGGTGCCCCTCTTGTAAAAAAATGGAATATTATCCCAATACCAACAGCCTATCTTGTGATTAGTACTAGTAAAAAACCAACAACAGTTGAAAAAAATGTCAAATTACATAAAATAGGTATAGATGATATCACAAAAGCTGTCCAATATTCAGTTTATGCGGAAATGTCAGGAATGCATTGTATCTATCTCGAAGCAGGCTCTGATGCAGAACAACCAGTCTCAACTGAAATGATAAAAGCAATACGAGGTGAGATAAAAATACCAATTATTGTTGGAGGAGGCATAAAAAATCCTGACATAGCAAAAGAGAAAACACAAGCAGGAGCAGACATTATTGTCAATGGAACAGCAACAGAAGAGAATATTAAAATTATTAAAAATATTATTCAAAGTATACAATCATAAAAATCATAAAATAATAATAAAATAATACAACAAAAAAATTAGTTATATTTTATGAAAATGATAAACATAGTATCGCAGTACCTCCGAATGTAAAAAAATGCCAAAGAACCATCATTTTCTCTGAGAGAATCGTCTTGAGAACTATGATTTTTACGCTGTTTTTTAGATTTGTTTCTGCCAAGGAGTTGATGTTTCTCATTCATCTTGAGACCAACGTTAAAAACTTTTGAAATGTTGCTAATATCTCGATAGCTTATGACTCTTGATTTCTTCTGAGAAATCATTGCACTCAATGCTGCCTTATTCTTATCTTCTAAGAAAAATACAGTTCGCTTATCAAATTCTGCTCGTTTTATAACTGGAAAATGTTTCCGAAGAGTACGAAACTGAGAACTCGTATGACGCTGCCCATAGACATATCCATCTTGTAATAATTGTTTCAATAAATCAAGTGTTTTCCCACGAATCTCAGATCGCCCGGGACTCTTACTAGGGATATCTCGTGTGTGGTAGTAGACAATGCTATCTGAGAGTCCTAGTTCTTTTGCTACACCATATTTTGATTTACCATTGAGAACTTCTTTTCTGATTTTCTCAATTAATCTTTTTTGCATAAAAAATGATTTAGGTTAGAAGTATAAAAAAGTAATTGATACAGGTTGATTTTTACAACAAATCGATTCAAAAAAAAAACAAAGATATTTTGGAATCACTCCCTAAAAATACCTTTTTTTATTGATACAGTACTTATTTCCCATTGCTTTAGTTAAAAAAGTATTGAGAATCAGATTGAAACATGCCTGACTTTATTCCTTCCCACTAAGTAAAGACACTGTTAATTCATACCAATCCTCCAGCAACTCTTCATCATCAGTCATAAGAACCTCACCATCATAATCTCTGAATGCTGCATAAACACGATATGTTCCACCACCATACGTAAGATCATCTGTATTTACATTCCCATTAAAAAATTGATCTAAAGCCAACTGTTCACCAATATTTATTGTACTTGGAGTAGTCTTATTGACCGCTATAACATCAATCTCCCAAGTGTTATCATTATTATATTCTACGGTCATATATAGATATCCACTTATGTTAGTTGATCCAGTGTTTTTGATCTTAGATTGATTACTATATTCAATGACAAGTTTTGGATCATAAGCGGTTCCAACCCAGTTCGCTGAACGCACTGTAACATACTCATTTCCATTTGGAGAAGTACCACTTATGTCTCTGCTGCTTCTTAGACATAGTTTTGTCATACCTTCTTTTGTGAGCAAGCTATAATTAGTTAAGGAAATATCATTAGATCCTGATGAGAAATCAGCTGTGTTAAAACTACCGCCATCTCCAGAATAATAGCCTTTTGCATAATCACCAGAGACAAGTGGATCATGTGGATATGTCGGCTGACCATTCTGAATTACAATATCAAAATCAGTATCAGAATAATCAGTACTTTTAGTTAATGAAACAGTTGCATTTGTAATATCTGCATTTGATGGAAGAGAGGCTGTATTGAAGTATAAGTATCCTCG
>JAWOGM010000092.1:0-4209 GCA_046496795.1 Thermoplasmatota archaeon | reverse complement strand
ATTCATTAAAAAAGAAAAACCCGTCACAAAAAAAGATTTAGATATTAAACAAAAAACAGTTGAAGATAAACAAAAAAATGATGATATGAAAAAACAGTTAGCCTTGAAAAAAATATTACAGCAACAAAAAAAGCAAAAAAATATTAATAGATAGTGAGGATGAAACAATGCAAAGCATATTTAAAAAAAGTATTACCACCATTTTTATTCTCATAATCCTACTTAGTTTGTTTCATTCAATAACTTCTCTTGGCTCAGCAGGGCCAATTACTGACAGAGTTTTTACATTGCAAAGCAATATTGATCTGCAATGGGCATCAGAAGAAGCTTCAAAACCAATGGTTCCACGAGATGAAATTAGAACGTTAAATTTAACATTGTTATATAGCGTTGATTGGAGCAGATACATCTCACAGGGCGCATATGAAGGATATAACAACAGTTCGGGATTGGTTGTACTGGACATCATTGATCATTCACCTTGGGTTCAAGCAAATTTAAAACATCAAACGGTTTTAGTAAAAATTCTAACTAACCCTGAACCTTACGAAGCACCATTTTCAATGAATATTTTAATAGATCACGACGCCCCTGCATATGGTGAAGGATTTGTAAAAATCAGAACTTTCGTCAGACAATTAGGATTTATACATGAATTTAGTAGAGAGTTCACTTTAAATTTCATTGCAGGATATCTGCCCATCATTGGTTCAAGATTGATTGACGGAAACACAAGAGAGATTAGCCCGGATGAACCAGCAAACTTTAAAATTGAATTAGAAAATTTCGGAAACGCGCGAACCAAAATATTATTTGACGTTATTGATGTTCCTGAAGGATGGAGCGTAGCAATTCCTACTGATGTATTGCTTGATGAAATAGAAGGATCTACAGCAATAGCAGATTTAACAATTATACCACCTAAAATAATTGGTTACAGCTATGATGAGGTAACAATTGATATAAAAATGACTCCTGCTCGTGCAGAAAATTTATTAGATCAGGGGCATCCAATATATCAAACTTTTTTAATTCAAAATAAAGGGTTTTTCACACCTGGATTTGATGCGATAACAGTGATAGCGCTATTTCTTTTCGTTTGTGTATTAATTAAATACAAGAAAAAGAAGTAAAATTATATTATTAAATACTAAAAGAAAAGAAGAATTCTTATTGAATTATTGATGATACTTTCAGTGACTTTCACAATATGTTTTAATTGATGACCTTAAACAATCATTAGATAGTTAGAATGCTATGTATGAGGAAATGAAATAGTCCCTACACGATGCTGTATCATAAAAGATTTATCAATAATCAATCAACTAAAAGATAGAATTGAATTATCGAGTACCAGCAAGCTACCAAATCATTTACAAAGTTAGTCAATAGACCAACTCAAATTTCCATTGTTTAAAGAGTTGTGTCCTTGTATTACATATATAATTAGCCTTATTCAAAATTTGATATAGACACAATAAATTATTTTAAAAATATTTAAAAAAATAAGTGTATAAAAAAAATAGATATCCCTGAATCTTTTCCTCTGTAAGATCAGGGAGTATAGTGGTTTGTCTTTTTCTATGCTTTATCCCATTACAAGAGTGGGATCACCTAGCACTATCATTTCCTGAACTGTCTTTGCATTAATGATACCCATTCCCTGAAGACTAGGTCCAAACTCAGTGACATAGCTATTCAATGTTTGAGTGAATGCATCACCAAGAATTGTTTTATCTTCTTCTGCATATTGGCGTATCATCTCTGGCCAGAACCATCCACCAAGACCTTCAGTAGCATCTTGACCAATATAACCATAGCCAAGAGCAGAGGGTCCTAGAGTTGCAATGGTTCCACCGTTTTCAAGACGAGTGATCCACCAGCCAAGGCTTTCAAAGGTTGCATACCCGCGATAAAACGCCATTAAACCATCGGTAAAGATTTTAAGCAGATTCACATCAATGCGACAGGGAGAGCAGCCACTGAGAAGCATCACTGGTAATTTATCACCATTGTTTAATTTATTTATCGGAAAGCTTGGGATGATCCGCCCGCTTCGCCCAATATCCATGGTTAATAATCCTAAAATATCACCATTACTTCTTCCACCAGGTATACCAGGATAATGATCAGCCCAGACCATTGGACTGGCATGACCTGCAATAAAGACAAACCCCGCGCCTTCATTGATTTTTTCAGTAATTAAATCAATACCCCAATGAGGATTATCATCAGTTCCCCGTAATGTTCCCGTAGAGGACCAGAGTTTTATCTTTTCAAAAGAATCAGGCATATAATCCAGTGCTTTCTGATTTGCCCATTCTCCCTCAAAGTAGACATTTGATTCTGCTTGAACAGGTCCAAAGATTATGTTATCTGAAGAATCTTTAATCCAGACGGAAATAGTGGTATTAGCACCCTCAGTAATCTGGTTTTGCGGATTATAGGATTTACCCCTGATATGCATTATTTTATTTGAATATCGTATAGGAGTCCAACGCTCACCAATATAGGCACCAGGTGGAGCGTTATCAACAACATTATCTTTGCCAAGAATATTACCCTCAGAAGGAACAGTTATTTCTGCAACAGGTGGATGAGGATACACAAGACCTGTGGTGAGATGATCTGTCTCTGAAAAGGTGACCTCAGAATCTTTAGAATGATCAACAGTGACGGTAACCGAGTTTATAGGACCAGTTTCATTGTTTATATTGGTACTTTGAGCATAAATGGTATATTCTCCATTTAATCCATTGGTATTCCATTGGAAATCAAGCAGGGGTTGATCCTGGAAGTCATCACCAGAGATGACATAGATTTTCTCAAACCAGTCTTTATCTTCATTGTTTTCATATTGTATGATTTTATCAACCATAATGGGTACTTCGTTTTTTGTTCGAGCAGCTAAACGCCCAAAGTTAATATTTGGATATAAATCCATGATATCAACAGGAGGTGTGTTTCTGCCGTACCATTCTCCAAATTTATCGTTGTTGTTGGTATCCCAAGTTGAGAAAACAATCTCTCCTGCACCAGCATCATACCGATAAAAATCTGCATAATATAAATCACTGACATACCCGGGTTCTCCACCGCAATCAAGATAGACATATCGTGTTGGTATCTGTAATGCTGGTCTGTTAAAACCAAATAATCCTCGATGTCCACCAACAAGCATAACATATTGAATACCGGTTTGCTCATAAGAGTCTTTAATGAATATTTTTATTTTCTCTGCAAGATCACGACCCTCTCCATCAATATCGTTAACAGATACAAGACTTGTTCGTATCCCACGGTCTTCTTTATGATCAACAAGTCGTTGCAAATCATTTAGATACGCAGGAGCAGAGATAATTAAAAAATCTTTACTGCTGGTCATCGGTTGAATAAGATTAGAAGAATCATACAAGATATCAACAGAAATATCAGAGATATATTGCACTAAACTATCTTGATATGGAAGCCGTCATCACCGTGGGCAAGAATGTGCCGTTCCAGACCCGGTCGGCCGCTGAATCCGCCACGGAAGTGTACAGCTCCTTTGAATACCGGGATGTGGGTATTACCCTGAAAATCACGCCCCAGATCAGCAAAGGCCGGTTGGTCAGGCTCAATGTGTTTCAGGAGCTGACCAAGCTGGATACGGTAAACCAGAACAACCCGGACCGACCCACCACG
Source organism: Thermoplasmatota archaeon (assembly GCA_046496795.1). GTDB lineage: Archaea > Thermoplasmatota > E2 > DHVEG-1 > DHVEG-1 > JAUWYM01. Next base: position 525 of record JAWOGM010000092.1, on the reverse strand, counting down.
TTCAAGCGCCAGATCGAAACCGCCATTATTGTAGAAGACACCTACAGCGTGGTCATCGGCGGACTGATCGATGAAACCGTGACCCAGTCCGAAAATAAAACCCCGTGCCTGGGGGATGTACCGGGTCTGGGATGGGCATTCAAAACCATTTCCGAAGGAGAAGAGCGCACCAATCTGTATGTGTTTCTCACCCCCCGGGTGGTCAGGAACCCCCTGGAGGTGCAGGAAATTCTCAATGAAAAACAGCAGGAAATAAACCGGGACTTTGAAAAAGGCACCATTCCGTTGTACCGGAAACTGGACCGGCTCCGGGACCGCATGTCTGATTCCCCGGCCAACAAGGCAACACCTTAAACCATGATCGAACAGTTCATCGATATTCTGACCGACGAATTCGGCGTTCCGGCAGGGGAAACCGAAAAGATACGGGCCGCCTATGACCAGGACCGGCCCGGCCTGATGAACGCGGTGCTGGCGGCCCGGCTGGTATCGGAACCGGATCTGCTGGAGATTCTTGGCCGGATT